>JBJEQS010000040.1:0-17573 GCA_051881875.1 Oscillospiraceae bacterium | reverse complement strand
AAAGGCTTTGCCTTTGGAAACCACAAGCTTTTGAAAAAGCTTGACCAAAACTTTTATTTCGAGGATTTATTTATCTTCCATCGTATTTACATTAAATATTATCATATATCAGGAGGAATTTTCTAATGGAAAAAAAACCGTTTTATATTACTACCCCGATTTATTATCCGTCAGGTAATCCGCATATCGGACATTGTTATACAACAGTAGCCTGCGATTCAATCGCAAGATACAGACGTATGCAGGGCTATGATGTAATGTTCCTTACGGGTACTGATGAGCATGGTCTGAAAATCGAACAGAAAGCCGCTGAAAAAGGCATCACTCCAAAACAGTATGTTGATGAAATAGTTGCAGTTTTCAAAAAACTCTGGAGTTATATGAATATCAGCTATGACAGATATATAAGAACTACCG
Source organism: Oscillospiraceae bacterium (assembly GCA_051881875.1). GTDB lineage: Bacteria > Bacillota > Clostridia > Oscillospirales > Ruminococcaceae > UBA5884. The sequence goes on along the minus strand of JBJEQS010000040.1, from coordinate 17,156 downwards.
ATGATTTTCATGTTGAGGCTGTTCAGAAGATATTTAAAAAGCTTTATGACAAGGGATATATATACAAGGGCGAATACAAGGGAAAATACTGTACGCCATGCGAAAGCTTCTGGACAGAGTCACAGCTTGATGAAAACGGCTGCTGTCCTGAATGTCACCGTGAAGTTACAGAGGCTAAGGAAGAGGCTTATTTCTTTAAAATGTCACCATTTGCTGACAGAATTGAGAAGCTTCTCACAGAAACTGATTACCTCCAGCCAAAGACAAGAGCCGTTGAACTTGTAAATAATTTCATAAAACCCGGTCTTGAAGACCTCTGTGTTTCAAGAACAACATTCAAATGGGGTATCCCTGTAACATTTGATGAAGGTCATGTTGTTTATGTATGGATAGACGCTCTTTCAAACTATATCACAGCACTTGGATATGAAAACTCTGCCCATGATGATTTTGCAAAATTCTGGCCGGCTGATGTTCATATGGTTGCCAAGGATATTATGAGATTCCATGCTATTATATGGCCTGCAATGCTTATGGCTCTTGAACTTCCTCTGCCAAAGCATCTGGCTGTTCATGGCTGGATAACTTTTACAAACAAGGCTGGAGAAAATCAGAAAATGTCAAAATCTCTCGGTAATGTTGTTGACCCGTTTATGCTTGGCGAGAGATACGGCGTTGACTGCATAAGATACCATATTCTTCGTGAAATGGCTCTCGGTGCTGACAGTGCATTCTCCAATGAGATAATGATAAACAGAATAAACTCAGACCTTGCAAACGGTTTAGGAAACCTTGTTTCAAGAACTGTTGCTATGGCAGATAAATATTTCGGCGGAACACTTCCGGCTGAACATACAGCTGACGCTCTTGATGAGGATTTCAAGGCAGTTGTTCTCAGTATTGTAAAAGATGTTGAGAAAGAGATGGACGGAACAAGAATAAAAGGGGCTTTGGAAACAATCTTCAAGGCTGTTGACCGTGCAAACAAGTATATTGATGAAACTGAACCATGGAAGCTCGGCAAAGATGAAGCAAACAAGCCAAGGCTTGCGGCTGTTCTTTATAATCTTCTTGAGGGTATCCGTATCATATCAGCATTGCTTTCACCGTTCATGCCTGAAACAATGCCTAAGGTATGGCAGCAGATAGGTGCATCAGAGAGCGATGTTGAATATTCAAAACTCAGCATATTCGGTGTACTTCCGGCTGATGTTACTGTTCATAAGGGGGAGATACTTTTCCCGAGAATAGATGTTGAAAAGGAAATAGGGGAACTCAATGCTATAATCGAAAAGAATATGGCAGAGGCTAAGGCAAATCTTTCAGCAAGTGAAAAAGGCGATGAAAAAGCTGAAAATATTGAACTTGCACCCGAAATCGACATTGAGGAATTTATGAAAACAGAACTCAGGGTTGCAAAGGTCATATCATGCGAAAAGGTTAAAAAATCAAGCAAGCTTCTCTGCTTGCAGCTTGATGATGGTATGGGCGGCAGACAGGTTGTTTCGGGCATTGCAAAATGGTATAAGCCAGAGGAACTTATTGGCAGAAAGCTTATGATTGTTGCAAATCTCAAGCCAGTAAAGCTTTGCGGTGTGGAAAGCAATGGCATGATATGCTGTGCGGAAATGAATGACGGTTCAGCAAAAATCATGTTTGCGGCTGATGATATGCCAATCGGTGCAAAAATCAGATAGCGTGCGGCGAGTCGCCGCCTCCGGTTCGTAGCAAGCGGCTTTCAGCCGCTTAGTTAAGGCAAATGCTGTGTTTATCTGCTCGACCGCATTGGTCAATTTCGCATTGCTTACTGGTATCACAAAATAATTTAACTATGCGGTCGAGCCATAAAACAAAATGTTACAAGAGAATAAAGCAACGAAACCAAAAGTTTTTGCCCAGCTTTTTTCAAAAAGCTGGAACAATCAAATTATATATTTAATACAGATAGCATATATTATATAAAAGAGGTGTAAAAAATGAAAGTAAGATTTCATCTGCCCGACTTTGTAAAGCAGTATCGCCTTAATATGCTGATGGTGCAGGCGGTGAAGATGAAGCCGGAATATTTCCGGGAGGGAATAGAAATAGCATCTGTTTACGGTGAATTTCCAACATCGTTATGGAACGGAGGACGTTCAATAGGCGGTGAATGTGAACCCGATTTCATAAAGGAAGTAATCAAACGTTTCAATTCCAAGGGAATACCGCTCAGATTTACATATACAAATCCTCTGCTGAAAGAGGAGCATCTTTCAGATAAGTACTGCAATGATTGTCTTGAATGGGCAGGAAATGGTCTTAATGAAGTTATAGTTGTATCGCCTTTGCTGGAGGATTATATCCGCAAAAATTATCCGCAGTACAAAATAACAAGCTCTACCTGCAAGCAGATTGAAAATATGGACGATTTGAATGCAGAGCTTGAAAAGGATTATAACCTTGTTGTGCTTGATTACAACTGGAATAACAGATTTGATGAGCTTGAAACCATTAAACATAAGGATAAGTGCGAGCTGCTTGTCAATGCCTGCTGTACTCCGCACTGTGCAAGAAGAAAGGCTCATTATGAGCATATAGCACAGGGTCATATTGATTATGATTTATATAAAAAATCAGGCGGCAAAGAGGGCAGGATTCCCGATGAGTTCCAGTGTGAACAGATGAAGCTTTGCATATATGAAATAAATCAGTATGAAACTCATATAAGTCCTGATGATATTTATGAAAAATATGTTCCCATGGGCTTTACAAATTTCAAGATTGAGGGACGTTCAGCCAATACAATCCAGCTGCTTGAAACATATATGTACTATATGGCAAAGCCTGAAATGAGGGATATTGCAAGGCTTGATATACTTATGAAACTTACCAGAGGAATGAAACTTTAATAAAATAAATATTGACAGCAGAAGTTTTTCATGCTATTATATTTATTATACAGAATTAGTTTTAAATTCCAAAATTGTAAAAAAGGAGTATTCTTATTATGATATGTACACGCTGTCACAATGAATGCAGAGATGGTGAACAATTCTGCCATGTATGCGGAAATAAACTCAGTGCAGTAGTTTCATCGGGTGAAGATACAACACTGCTTGAAAGTTCAGCAATGGAAAGCGAAGAAACAACATTGCTTGACTCATTTGAAGAAAATAATACTCCGTCAGCAGCACCGTCATATTATAGTAATAATCAGAACACAACAGCTGCTTCGGATAATGTTCAGCAGTCGGCATATAATACATATCCTGTGCAGAACTCAAAAAAGATAAGCAATGAAACAATTGCAGTTGCGGCAATAGTTGCAATCGTTGTTATCATTATAGTTGCTGTGTTAATTCTTACATGATAAGTACATTTGTTGTATAACCAAAAATTACAAAAACTGTCAGTGTGCATATATACTGACAGTTTTTTATATAAATATTGACAAATTTTTTTAATATGAGTATAATGTAACTGTGGGTTAAATTATTTTGTAAAAAAGAAAGGATTTTGTTATGAAAAAGAAAATTATATCCATAATGCTTACAGCGGTTATGATGAGTTCATGCGTAACAGCTTTTACACCTGTATATGCTGAAACAGCTGATAATGATGTATCTGTACAGGCTGATGATGAGCAGGAAGTGGAATTTACATATACAATCAAGGAAGACGGAACTGCTGAAATCGCTGAATGGCTTATTGATGAAGCCAATATACACATACCTGCATATGTTGATGATATGCCTGTTACTTCAATAGCTGATTTTGCATTCGCAGGCTTGGAAAAAGTATGTCTTATATGTTTGCCGGCTACTATAAATTCAATAGGTGATGGTGCATTCCTTAACTGCGAAAATCTTAAATCATTTGTTGTACCTGATTCCGTTGAGCATATTGGTGAGCTTGCTATCGGCTGTCTTTATGATGCTGAAACCGAAACCGCATACAGAATGGAGAATTTCGTCATATACGGCTATGATAAAAACTATGCAAAGGATTATGCCAATACTCTCGGATTTGAATACAAGGATTATCATGAGCTTATGCATTACAGCTCATTCAACAATAAAATGACGCTTGACTGGGCTGATAAAAGAATTCATAAAATAGATATTCCGTCATACGTTGATGGTATGCCTGTTACAAAAATTCAGGGTGTTGCATTCAGTGAATGTTACTATTTGGAGGAAGTTTTACTTCCGGATACTCTGGAATTCATAGGTGCAAGTGCATTTAATTCATGTCCTCTCAGCGAAATAGTTATACCTGATTCTGTAACAGAGGTCGGAGGAGGTGTCTTTGAAAACTGTATATATCTTGAAAATGTAAAGCTTTCTGCAAATTTGTCTGAAATAAGTTATGGTATGTTTGATAGCTGTATCAGTCTTGAAAGCATAGACCTGGGCGAAAATATCACCAAAATAGATGAATTTGCTTTTGTAAACTGTTACAGCCTTACAGAAATAAATATTCCTGCAAGCGTTAATGAAGTAGTTGAGCAGGCGTTCAATAATTGCATAAGTCTTAAAAATATAAATGTTTCCCCTGATAACAAATTATATTATTCGGAAAATGGCGTGCTTTTCAAGATTACTCACTGGGTAGATGCAGATGATACAATAACACTGGTATGTTTCCCATGTGCAAGCGAAATTACTGAATACACTGTTCCTGATAATGTAAGAGAGATTGGAAAATCAGCATTTCGTTCCTGTCAGAATCTTGAAAAGGTCGTTATAACTGAAAATGTTCAGCGTATCGGCTCATTTGCGTTTTCAAATTCTGAAAGCCTTGAATATATTGAACATCCGAAATCCGCATGGCTGACTGAAAGCGGAAATTACAGGAATTGTCCTAATCTTACGGTATATGCTGAGGATTCACAAAATTTCAGAAGTTATCTTGAAAAAGAAGGAAATGAAAATCTCTGTGAAATAAAAACTCTTGCAAGCGAAGAATTTGATATAGTTCAGCTTAAAAATTATCTTTTAGGTCAGGAGAATTGTCCGTCACCGGTTAAAGAGGATGAGGAAACAAATGTATTTGACCTGATACTTGCTAAGAAAAATGCTATGGATAAATAATGTAAATTTGATATATTTATTTATGTAGGGGCGACCATTGGTCGCCCATTTTAGTTTATTATGGAATTCATCAGGCGGCTTTCAGCCGCTCAAACTTTTTTTGGAAAAAGTTTGACAAAAAACTTTTTTGAACGATGATTGGGCGGGGGCTGCCGCCCCCACACCCCCGTTTCGCTCATTCGAGCGACCAAAGGCTCTGCCTTTGGAATCCGCAAGCTTTTGAAAAAGCTTGACCAAAACTTTTGTTTTTCGATTATTTTTTATCTTGAGATTTTTTTGTCGAACTTACGTTATTTTAGATGATATAAAATCTCCTCGGCTGCTTACGATTTTATAGCCTGCACTTGCAACTCGTCTTTCAAGACAGCCCTTACACTGTGCCGATTCTTCACCGGTACATATTTTGTTGTCATAAAGAGCATATAATTTTCTGAAACGTACAGGCGAAAGATTAGGCATTACAACATTTGCACCTGCTTTTAATCCGAGTTCTCTGCCTTCGGAATGTATCGTTCCGAGTGCGGTTGTTGACGGTATCAGTGCATTGGGGAGAAGCAGTCGTGTGAGTGCAATCATTACAAGAGTATCTCTTAATCCGCCCTGTTCAAAATCCCTGAATGGTGTATCCTGATGCGGAATAAACGGACCTATCCCCACCATATGCGGATTAAGCTCCTTTATGAAAAGCAAATCATCTGCGAGATTTTCCGTTGTCTGATAGGGAGAACCTACCATAAATCCTGCACCTGTCTGAAATCCGATTTTTTTCAGAGTTCTAAGACAGCTTATGCGGTTTTCAAAGCTCATATTTTCGGGGTGCAGTTTTTTATAATGTTCACAAGTTGCCGTTTCATGCCTTAAAAGATATCTGTCTGCACCTGCGTCATAGAATTTCTGATAGCTTTCAGATGATTTTTCTCCCAATGAAAGAGTTACCGCACAGTCAGGATATTTTTTCTTTATATCGGAAACGATATTGCATATTTTTTCATCGGTGAAATGATTATCCTCGCCGCCCTGAAGCACGAATGTGCGAAAACCGAGATTATATCCCTCATCACAGCATTGCAGTATTTCTTCATGTGTAAGGCGGTATCTTTCAACATTTTTATTTTCATAACGTATACCGCAGTAAAGGCAGTTATTTTTGCAATAGTTGCTGATTTCGATAAGTCCTCTGATATATACATCTGTTCCATAGATTTCACGCCTTATCCTGTCAGCAGATTTATAAAGATACTCATCATATTCGGGATTGTTATTTTCGATTAAAGCTGTAAGCTCATCTTTTGAAGCTGTATGCTTTTCAGCAATTTTATCTATAAGATTTTTCATAAATCCTCCTATATTTCTTCAGGTTCTGAACGTCTGAAAAGTCTGTATTTTACTTCTGAATGTGAATATACGCTCATCACAAGTCCGAGTGCAAGATACATACTAAGTACGGCAGTACCGCCCGCACTCACAAACGGAAGCGGTATTCCGATTACTGGCATTACTTTAAGTACCATGCCTATGTTCATAAAACAGTGTGAAAACAGCATTGCAAATACTCCGATACATATGTTCTTTCCGAGGTCGTCCTTTGCCTTTCTGCTGTCATAGAGCGTTTTAAGGCATAAATAAAGAAGTACGGCTATAAGCAGAATACACCCCACAAATCCCATAGTCTGTCCTAAGTATGCAAATATGAAGTCGTTGTATACTTCGGGGATATATGATTTTTCCGTATCTATTATACCTGTTCCTAGCAGTTCTCCCGATGAAAGTGCCTTTAATCCGACATTCTGCTGATATTCTGTTCCAAGAGGGTCTGAACCGGGGTTTAGGAGTATAAGTATTCTTTCCTTATGCGATTCGGATAATCCGTAATTCCAGCCGAGCCAGCCGACAACCGGCACTGCTATCATTGCAAGGATTATATATATTATGGAAATACCAGCACAGAAAAGCATTGCAAGGAATATTGCAGCAAATATAACTGCTGTTCCATAGTCACCTTGTCCGGCAACTATTGCAATGGGTACAGCACCATGTATGCACAGAAGAAACATATGCGGAAGTGAATTCATGTTTTCCTTTACTTCCGAAAGATGATATGCGAATGTCATAATAAATGCTATTTTCATAAGCTCGGAGGGCTGTATTGTTATAAATCCGAGATTGAGCCATGCAACGTCATCAGTTCCCTCAACGCCTGTTCCGAGTGATGTAAACGTAAGGAATACAAGTATCAGTGCAAGCGGTGCATACAGAAACCATAATTTTGCTATTTTTTTATAGTCCATTGCACTCATTATAAAGCAGAATACTATTCCGATAGCAGATGAAATGAACTGTATCTGATAGTATCTCGGAGTGATTGTGCCGTTTCCGCAGAGCGAGTAGAGAAGAAGTATGCTTAAAGCGGAGGATATTACAGCGAATACAAGCAGGGATTTATCAAGCTTTCTGAAATATTCATATATTACATCAGATAATTTATTCTTCATTTTTCTCAATTCTCCTGATATAGTCGTAAATCGCATTTACAACGCCGTTTTCATTATTGCTCAATGCACGATAATTTGAATATTTATGCATATCCTCGCAGGCATTTGCCATCGTATAGCTGTATTCAGCTTCATTGAGCAAATCTATATCGTTGTAATAGTCGCCGAATGCCATTACTTCACTGCTTGTAATGCCCATTTTCTTTTTTATTTTTGCAAGGGCAGTCCCTTTGTTTACGTTTTTATTCATAACGTCCATCCACAATGGTCCTGATACCTGCAATGAATAGTCATTTCCGAAACGCTCGTTCATTATCGGATAGCAGTTATTTACAGGGTTGAGTATGTCGCATATTGCGATTTTAAATATTCTGTCATCTATTTCAAGCAGATTGTCCACAGCCTGAAACTGTACATAGAAATTATTTATTTCCTGTTCAAACTGTTCCTTTGCGGATTTATGGTAGTAGATGCCTTTTTCTCCGCAGAGTACGGGACTTGTATTTCCTATTTCATCGCAGGTTTTTATTATGGCTTTTACAGTGCAGTCGGGAATAATGCTAGGTTCATACGTTTTGCCGTCTATGACCATATATGCACCGTTGTCGCATATAAAGTCAAGCCTGTCGAGCAAATCTCCGAAAAGATATGTCAGTGCGGAATATGAACGTCCGCTGGCAATTATGAATTTCATGCCGTATTTTTCAATTGTATCAATCATTTCCCTGAAATTTTCGGGGAGATTTTTATTATCATCAAGAAGTGTGCCGTCCATATCGGAGGCAATGAGTTTTACCATAGTATATAATTCTCCTTATCAGTCATTCTTCCAGTATTTTCTGTCAAGCGACCTTAACTGTGATGCCTGTGCTATATGTGATTTGCCGATTACTTCCTTTCCGTCAATATCGGCAATTGTCCTTGCAACTTTAAGAATTCTGTCATAAGACCTGACGGACAGTCCGAGTTTATCGAAAATTTTCCTTATTGTTTCAACTGCCTGATTATCCATTACACAGAATTCACGGATTTTTGACGGAGGTATTTCCGCATTGCAGGATATATCAAGACCTTTGAAGCGTTCGTTCTGAATTTCCCTTGCTTTCTGTACACGCTGTCTTATTGATTCCGAGCTTTCCTCCTTGATATTTGAGGAAAGGCTGTCAAATTCAACAGGTGCAACTTCTATGTGCAAATCAAATCTGTCCAGCATAGGCCCTGATATTTTTGCAAGATATTTTGCCATTGCTCCCTTGCTGCAGGTACATTGATGCTTGGGGTGTCCGAAATATCCGCATGGACATGGATTCATTGCACCTATAAGCATTATGGAGCAGGGATATGTAAATGTTCCCGATGCTCTTGAAATAGTTACCTTTCTGTCCTCAACAGGCTGTCTTAGTATTTCAAGAGTTCTGCGGTCAAATTCTGCAAGCTCATCAAGGAATAATACACCATTGTGTGCGAGGGATATTTCTCCGGGGTGGGGGATAGTGCCTCCTCCTGCAAGACCTGCCGATGAAATTGTATGGTGCGGTGAACGGAATGGTCTTACTGTTATAAGCGGATTGTTTTTGTCTGTCATTCCGGATATTGAGTAGATGTTTGTAGTCTGTATTGACTCCTCAAATGTCATTTCGGGGAGGATTGACGGAACTCTCTTTGCAAGCATACTTTTTCCGCAGCCCGGTGAACCGATAAGCAGTGCATTGTGACCTCCTGCCGCAGCTATTTCAAGGGCATATTTTGCATTAAACTGTCCTCTTACATCGCTGAAATCCGGAAAATTCATTCCTCTTTTATCAGGGGGAATATATCTTTTCTGCGGCTGTATATGTTCATGCTCATAAAAATGATTGAGAAGCTGTTCCACAGAATTTACTCCGTATACGTTTATGCCGTCCACAACAGACGCTTCATACGCATTATCGGCAGGAACATATATATTTTTTATGCCGTTTTCCTTGGCAAGTATTGTCATAGGCAATACGCCGTTTACGGAACGGACTGCACCGCTGAGCGATACTTCACCTATGAATGAGCTGTCATCAAGATTGTTTTTTATTACTCCCATAGCCCTGATAAGTGATACAAGCACTGCGAGGTCATGCATTGAACCGCTTTTCTTTGTATCGGCAGGTGCGAGATTTACTGTAACTCTTGCAACGGGAAATTCTATGCTGCATGAACGCATAGCCGATTTTATACGTTCACGGCTTTCCTTTACCACGAGGTCAGGCAGTCCGATTATTTCAAACATAGGCTGACCTTTGCTTATATCGGTTTCAACCTCCACGCTGAATGCGTTCAGTCCCATTAATCCAAGGCTGTTTATTTTTGCAAACATTACTGAGAATTACCTTCCTTCTTTTTTGAGAGATTAATTTTTTTATGTGTCTGAGGCGGAATATAAAGTTCCTCTGTCATTGCGGCAGCGGTATTCATGGTTGCATTGCCGATAAGTCTTGCTTCGGACGGGGTATAGCAGGCAGGAGGTATCGGAAATATATCATTTTCAGAAAGTCTGTTCTGAATATCATTTCTGTCATGGGATATATTTACTGCAGGTTCTTTTTCTATGGAAATATCAGGCATATGCACTGATACATGGTTCGGAGTCTGCAATGACGGCATTGAAGCATTGACAGGAATATTAATCTGTACATTAGGATTTGCCCTTGCTGTATTTTTCGAGGGTATATGATTGATATTATACGAAAATGGAAGCGGCTTATTTGGCACATAGTTCGGATTATCAGTTATTTCCGAAAAATTAGGGTATCCTTTCAGATGACTAAGCTTTTCTATATCTCCGAGCTTTAATATGGCTTTTACAGATGCAATTGCTGACAGGATTACAAGGTAATGCGTGGGAGATGAGAACAAAGCTCCTGATTTAAACAGGAAAAATCCCAAATCGGCGGCGAGCATTAATACAGCGGCGATTTTGCTTTTTTTGAAGTTCTTCAGATAAATGTCCTTGTATGATGTTGTTATAAGACATGAAATTTCAACTGCTGTAAGCAGAAGATATGCAGAGATTGAACCGGCAGAATATATTCCAAGACTTGCAGGCATTGCCAGAAAATATATGACCAGTTTTATTATATTAAGTATAAAAAATCTGTCAAAGAATACAGCCGCTTTTTCCATTTTCTCCGCTGATAATGCGTAATGTTCAAATTCATTGCTGGGATTTGGAATTATATTATTTGCAGGAATGGAATTTGATGTCTGACTGTTCAAATCAATCACCTCTTATGTCGGGGAGGGATAATTCCTCCATTTCACAGTTCACAGATGAATTGCTTTTATCAATATATGAATTATCGAACGAAATTGTATCAATATTATCCTTTTCGGGATTGTCATATGTCATGCTTGTGAAATCAACAGACTCTGTGCCGTAAAGCAGATTATATGTGTTGATTTTTTCATCAAAAAGGGGATAGCCTTCAAGTTTTTTCAGTTTATCCTCATCAAAGAGCGATTTTATAAAGACTGTATATATAACTATTGCAGGAACGGTCAATACTGCCAATAAAACGAATTGTGCTGAAATCATAATATATAATGCGAGTATTGTAAAGGAAGCGATTTTGCTTTTCTTGTATGTTGCCATAAATGTGAGAAATGCAATCAGAAATGCTGTAAACAGCGATGCTATTCCAAAATTCGCTATATCAAATGATATAAGACTTAACAACACTCCTGACAGTTCGGCTGCGATTATAGGTACATTTATCCAGAATGCCATATCGGCACACTTTTTTATTCTTTTCATTTCTGCACGATGCTTTGCATAATCCGAAACTTTTTCAGCCTGTTCTAGATATTCATTATTGTTATACAAGATGATTCACCGCCTTTGTTTATAATTATATCATAAATATGCTGATTAAACAATACATAAGTGATGCATTGGAAAATAAAGTTTGGGTATATGACTATAACTCATTGTTTTACAATAAAATACAATATATTTGTATCTGATACACAAAAAGCTATATTTCATCAGAATGAAATATAGCCGGATTTAACAAAAAATATTATTTTCCTTGACAAACATCACCTTTTGGTGTATAATTATATAATGTATCATAATGGATATTACTGTACCCTTTTATGAGTATAGTATAACACATTTTATTTCAAATAGCAAGACTTTTCATTAAATTTTTTTATTTCTGAAAGTTCTTGACTTGTACGCACTTCCGGTAACCCGGATTTTCTCTGTCCAATGTTACTAACAACTAAAAGGAGGGACCCCCTACCAATGGTGAATATGGTGAATGTCAATCCAAAGCAGCTCGGTAAGAATACCCGTATGAGTTTCGGCAAAATCAATGAAGCTCTCGAAATGCCTAATCTTATTGAGGTGCAGAAAAATTCTTACAAGTGGTTTCAGGAGGAAGGTCTTAAGGAAGTATTCAGAGATGTGGCTGATATTACTGACTACAACAATAACCTTGTACTCAGATTTACAGGCTACAAGATTGATGAAACTCCTAAGTATACTATCGCTGAATGTAAAGAACGTGATACCACTTATGCCGCTCCTCTGAGAGTTACAGCTACTCTGCTTAACAAGGAAACCGGCGAACTCAAGGAAAGCGAAATATTTATGGGTGATTTCCCGCTTATGACTGAAAGCGGTACTTTTGTCATCAATGGTGCTGAACGTGTTATTGTTTCTCAGCTCGTCCGTTCACCGGGTGTTTATTATGCCGCTGAAAAGGATAAAACGGGCAAGGATTTGTTCAAATCCACTATCATTCCTAACAGAGGTGCATGGCTTGAGTACGAAATGGACTCGAATGATGTCGCTTATGTAAGAATTGATAAAAACAGAAAAATTCCGCTTACAACCTTTATCAGAGCATTGGGTGTAGGTTCCGATGAGGAAATCACGGAGCTTTTCGGAGTAGATGAAAGACTTAATCAGACAATACTCCAGAAGGACGGCACTAAGAATACTGAAGATGCTCTTATTGATGTATACAAGAAACTTCGTCCGGGTGAACCGCCTACTGTTGACAGTGCTTCATCACATATAAACAATCTTTTCTTTGATGCAAAGCGTTATGACCTCTGCCGTTTCGGACGCTACAAATATAACAAGAAACTCGGTATTGCATCAAGACTTGCCGGTCATGTTCTTTCAAGACCTGTTGTAAATGAATTTACAGGCGAACTGATGGCTGAAGCCGGTGAAACAGTTTCAATGGAAAAGGCTCTTGAAATTGAACAGGCAGGCATTTACAACGCTTATGTCACCGTTGAAAGCAAGGAGTACTTCCTGAATGAACTCGGTGAAACCAAAATCAGAATGGTCGAAAAAGAAGTCAAGATTATCGGAAACGGCATGGTTGATATTTCTGGATATGTTGATTTTGATGCCGAAAAGTACGGTATAAATGAAAAGGTTTCATTCAAGGTTCTCAGAGATATCCTCGAAAATTCAGCTGATGCTGAGGAGATTGAGGAAAATGTAAAGAAACGTGCTGATGAGCTCGTTCCAAAGCACATCACTCTTGATGATATATTCGCAAGTATCAGCTACTTTATAAACCTCTGCGAAGGTGTTGGTACTGTTGATGACATTGACCATCTCGGAAACAGAAGAATCCGTTCTGTAGGTGAACTTCTCCAGAATCAGTTCAGAATCGGTTTCTCAAGAATGGAAAGAGTTATCAGAGAAAGAATGAATACTCAGTCGCAGGACGCAGAAGCAATGACTCCTCAGACTCTCGTTAATATAAGACCTATTACTGCTGCAATAAAGGAATTTTTCGGTTCATCACCGCTTTCACAGTTTATGGACCAGACAAACCCTCTTGCAGAGCTTACTCATAAAAGACGTCTTTCCGCCCTCGGCCCCGGCGGTCTTTCAAGAGACAGAGCCGGATTTGAGGTTCGTGACGTTCACTATTCACATTACGGAAGAATGTGTCCTATTGAAACTCCTGAAGGTCCTAACATCGGTCTTATTTCATATCTTGCCACTTTCGCAAGAATAAATGAATATGGCTTCATAGAAGCTCCTTACAGACGTGTTGACAAGGCTACAGGCGTTGTTACATCAGAAGTTGTATATATGACTGCTGATGTTGAAGATAATTACATCGTTGCTCAGGCTAACGAACCGATAACAGAAGATGGAAAATTCGCTAACCCAAGAGTTACTGCACGTTATCGTGAAAAAATTCTTGAATGTGACAGAGAAATGGTTGACTTTATGGACGTTTCTCCTAAGATGGTTGTTTCCGTTGCCACAGCAATGATTCCATTCCTTGAAAACGATGACGCAAACAGAGCTCTTATGGGTTCAAATATGCAGCGACAGGCAGTTCCGCTTCTTAAAACAGAAAGCCCTATCGTTGGTACAGGTATGGAATATAAGGCTGCTGTTGACTCAGGCGTATGTGTTGTTTCAAAGCATGACGGCGTTGTAAGTGCAGTTTCAGCCGATGAAGTCGTTGTTAAAGAAGATAACGGCGTTGAACATAAGTACAGGCTTACAAAATTCAAACGTTCAAATCAGGGTACTTGTGTAAATCAGCGTCCTATCGTTGACAAGGGCGAAAGAGTTACCGCAGGTCAGGTTCTTGCTGATGGCCCGGCTACTTCAAACGGAGAAATTTCACTCGGAAAAAATGCTCTCATCGGATTTATGACATGGGAAGGCTATAACTATGAAGACGCTGTTCTTCTCAATGAAAAGCTGGTTCGTGAGGACGTTTATACATCAATCCATATTGAAGAATATGAAATAGAATCAAGAGATACCAAGCTCGGTCCGGAGGAAATTACAAGAGATATTCCGAACGTCAGCGAAGATGCTCTCAAAGACCTTGATGAAAACGGTATTATCCGTATAGGTGCTGAAGTTCATGCAGGCGATATACTCGTTGGAAAGGTTACTCCTAAGGGCGAAACAGAGCTTACTGCTGAAGAAAGACTTTTAAGAGCTATTTTCGGCGAAAAGGCAAGAGAAGTTCGTGATAATTCACTTAAAGTTCCTCATGGTGAAGCCGGTGTCATCGTTGATGTTAAGATATTCACAAGAGAAAACTGCGATGAACTCAATCCGGGTGTCAATATGCTCGTAAGATGTTACATTGCTCAGAAACGTAAGATTTCAGTCGGCGACAAGATGGCTGGCCGTCATGGAAACAAGGGTGTTGTTTCAAGAATTCTTCCTCAGGAGGATATGCCGTTCCTTCCTGATGGTACTCCTCTCGATATAGTTCTTAATCCTCTCGGCGTTCCTTCACGAATGAATATCGGACAGGTTCTCGAAGTTCATCTCGGTATGGCTGCCAAGGCTCTCGGCTGGAAAATTATGACTCCTGTATTTGACGGCGCTCATGAAGATGATATAAGAGCTTGCTTCAGAGCTGCCGGAATGGCCGAAGACGGAAAAACTGTTCTTTATGATGGTCGTACCGGTGAACAGTTTGACAACAGAGTTACTGTCGGATATATGTACTACCTGAAACTCCATCACCTTGTTGATGATAAGATACACGCACGTTCAGTAGGTCCTTATTCACTCGTTACTCAGCAGCCTCTCGGCGGTAAGGCTCAGTTCGGCGGTCAGAGATTCGGAGAAATGGAAGTATGGGCTCTTGAAGCTTATGGTGCTGCTTATACGCTTCAGGAAATACTCACCGTTAAGTCAGATGATACTGTAGGACGTGTAAACACATATGAAGCTATTGTAAAAGGTCAGAATGTTCCGAAGCCTGGTATACCTGAATCATTCAAGGTTCTTATCAAGGAACTGCAGTCACTTGGTCTTGATGTAAAAGTTCTTGATATTGACAAGAATGAAATTGACCTCAAGCAGACTTTTGATGACGATGATGATATTATCCCGCAGAGCAGTGCTTCAGACGGCACTTCATTTGAAGATGAAGAAAATGTTTCTTATGATAATAGTGAGGATGATATGTCAGATGATGATTTTATAAATGACAGAAATTCAGAAGATGATTTTGATTTTGACAATGTCGGTGCCTCAGAAGATTCAGAAAATTATTCATTCGATGATGATGATTATGAATAATTAAGATGCTTTAAGGACATATCTGCGGTACAGGGATATGAAATTCCCTGTTTCCGCAGTCTCCATTATATTGATACAGGAGGAACATAATTTGGAATTTAATGTATTTGAATCCATAAAAATCGGTCTTGCTTCACCTGAAAAGATAAGAGAATGGTCTTATGGTGTTGTTGAAAGACCTGAAACAATTAATTACAGAACTCAGAAACCTGAACGTGACGGTTTGTTCTGTGAAAGAATTTTCGGACCTACAAAAGACTGGGAATGTCACTGCGGCAAATTCAAGAAAATACGTTTTAAAGGAAAAGTCTGCGACAGATGCGGCGTTGAAGTCACAAGAGCAAAGGTAAGACGTGAAAGAATGGGTCACATTGAACTTGCGGCTCCTGTTTCACATATATGGTACTTCAAGGGTACTCCGTCAAGAATCGGTCAGGTGCTTGAAGTTTCTCAGAAACGCCTCGAAGAAGTGCTTTACTTTACCAAATATATAGTTGTTGACCCTGGTAATTCAACAGAATATATCAAAAAACAGCTTCTCAATGAAAAAGAATATATGGAAGCCTGCGAAAAGTACGGATATGACGATTTTTATGCAGATATGGGTGCTGAAGCTATTCAGAAGCTCCTTGAAGAATATGACCCTGAACGCTTCGATGAATATATCAGAAGAAATATAAGTCAGTTCTCTAAAATCACAGGTCTTTCTGAAAATGATATAAGAGATTACCTCTGCGAAAGACTTTATGTCATAGATGATAACGCAGGCAACGAAAATTATGCTCCCGGACAGATTGTAAAGCGTTCTGAATACAGAGAAAAAATCCTCAAGTTCAACAGAATTCAGGATGAATACAAGCGTCCTCAGATGACTGTAAAGACAGGTTCAAAGTATATCGAGGAACTTTTTGACAAGAATTTTGACCCTGAAAATACAGAATATCCTGAACTCGTTAAAGATAACTGGATTGATAATCTCAAATGGACTTCCGATGAACTTAAAGAAGAACTCAAGGATTTGCCGTCAGGTCAGAAGAAAATAAAGCTTCTCAAAAGACTTGAAATTATAGAGGCTTTCAGACTCTCAGGCGGTGATAATCCCAGAAAGGCTAATAAGCCGGAATGGATGATTATGAATGTAGTTCCTGTAATTCCTCCGGAAATCAGACCTATGGTAATGCTTGACGGCGGACGTTATGCCACATCTGACCTCAATGACCTTTACCGCAGAGTTATAAACAGAAATAACCGTCTTAGAAGAATGTTAACTCTCGAAGCTCCTGATATTATCGTAAGAAATGAAAAGCGTATGCTTCAGGAAGCAGTTGATGCCCTCATTGACAACGGAAGACATGGCAGAGCTGTTACAGGCCCTAACAACAGAGCCCTCAAATCCCTTTCAGATATGCTCAAAGGTAAACAGGGACGCTTCAGACAGAATCTTCTCGGTAAGCGTGTTGACTATTCAGGACGTTCGGTTATCGTTGTAGGCCCTGAACTCAAAATGTATCAGTGCGGTCT
>JBJEQS010000039.1:0-4012 GCA_051881875.1 Oscillospiraceae bacterium | reverse complement strand
TTTCCAAAAAAAGTTTGGGCGGCTGAAAGCCGCCTGATGAAATTCCCAGTAAACCGCAACGGGCGACCATTGGTCGCCCCTACAAAAATAATCCATCGAATTCGCATTATTATGGTATAAAAATAACCGATTGTAATATAAATTACAATCGGTTATTTGTTTTTATTGAACTCAAATTTAACCTATCCAACAGCACTTTCATCAAAAACAGGAAGCTGGTCAAGCATACCTGTTGTATACTGAAGTATCAGCAATGCATCATATGAAGTAACTGAACCTGAAAAATCGCAGTCTGAAAAACTCATCAGCACTTCATCTAATTTTGCTATGTTTGTTATATGCTGCAATACACATAATGCATCATACGATGTTACTATGCCATCGCCATCAATATCACCATATGTAAAAGTCTTTACAGATGAATTTTCATCATCAGGCATTTTTATTGTTATTTCATTTGCAGATGAATAAACTGTATCTTCAGTAGCTCCCAATCTTATCATTGCGATATAATATTCACCCGGTTTAAGCTCTGTAAATTTATTGCTGTCTGTAAATTCACATACTTCACCTGATGAATACTGAATTAGAGCATATTCAGCATTTTCATAGGATTTTAAAGTAAGTGTTGTCATGGTTGCTGATTCTATTTCAACCTGATATTCACACACAGGCATTTTCCCGATGTTTATAATCTCAGTATTGCTTGCAAAATGTTCAGATGTTGCAGGATTTTTTACATATATAAGCGAATCTTCTTCGCTGTTTATCCATATTTCATCAATTATACCCTGATGGGTTTCACTGTCAAATTCAAGGTTTTTCCATTCTTCATACATTGCCTGATACATTATATCGCTGCCGGTGTCTGTAAATGTTACAGTAATATCATTGTAATTAACAGAATATTCCCCGTTAAAATCAGGTCTTTCAGGGATTTTAACATCATATAATGAATTATCTTCAATATTTCTGATTGTGAGAGTCTGACCTGTATAATCTGAAAGCGATATTTCACCAATATAGTAATCATATTCACTGTTATAGTTTATAACATTTCCGTCCTCATCAGTGACCTCTGCCTGATAAGCTCCGTTAATTGTCATAAGCTCATTTGCATAATCTATTGTTTCAAGCTGTTTTACTCCGGCGGTTGAAAAATATGCATATTTTATATCCGAATACACATTTTCATCTGTTGCCGGATACCTTATTGCAAAGCAATATTCATGACCTGCAAGCAGATTTTTAAATTCGGGACTGTCTGACCATTCAAATTTGCAAAGTTTTGCGTCACTGACAGCATATTCATAGAAATCCATATTGAATATTCCGTATTCAACGTCCTTGACAGGCTTTAATGATATTGAATGTTCCTGAATATCGGCGGCTTCAATATCAGCATCAGGAGCGGCGGAAAGTGCAGGTATTTTAAATTCAGCACATTCGCTTTCAAACTGAGTTTCACTTGCCGGAATACTTACATACATTGTTTTTCCGCTTGCAAATGTTACAGGGAAATCGCCTTCTTTTTCATAAGTTGAATACAGAGGTTCTTTATCCATGTTGAAACCATAATATACTTCCTGATTGAATGTTATTGAGTTTTCCTCATATGATATTTCATATTCAATATTATCGGGAGCATCAGGTCTTTTGGGAACATATATTTCAAAAGTTCCCGAACCGTCATTATATTCCGCAGTAAGAGTCTGTCCGATATAATCGCTGATTGAGTCCCATGCTGCAATAACTTTACCATCAGGAGCAGTTACAGTTAAAAGTTCATCGCTTGTCATAAGAGATTCTCCGTAAAAGCTTATATATTTTCTTACAAAATTAATGGTATATTCTGTACTTTCCTGATTTTCAGCAGAAACAACTATATCAAGCTTTGAAGTGTTGCGGATATTAAATGTATAATCCGAACCCGATTCAACCTGTTCACCATTAATTGTTATGCTGCTGTTTCCGCAAACAGCCGGAATTATTGTAATTTCTTCAATATATCCCGGAATATATTCTGTAATATCGGTTATTGCCTCCTCACCTTCTATAACATTTATATCGCCATAATATGTCTGATTGTCATAATGCAGCGAAGAAAGGACAGCTTTTTTTATAGAATATTTATGTACAACAGCATTTTCACCTGTTTCGGACAATGAAGCATATATGCTTTTTCCCTTGTCTATAACAATCGGCTCACTGTATAAGCTCCATGTTTTACCATCGGTTGAATAATACATATCCTTTCCGCTGTCATTTGAAAGACTTATTGAAGTATTCTTTTCGACATACGGAGAATAATCGGAAAATTCTATCTTGTCAGCATCATTTGTAAATACTTTGCAGCATACAACGCCAATTCCATTTTCACCGAAATCTGTCGGATATTCCATGGAATCTGTCCATTCTTTTCCGTCAGCACTGATATAGCTTAATTTCTTATATGCTTCACGTTCTGTTTCATCATACATAAATATGCTTGTGGTTGGTATAACATATTCATTTTCAGGATTTGAAAGTCTTATAACCACTGAATATGTCTGTCCTTCATTAACATATACTGAATCAAGGAAATCAACCGTATGATATCCGGCATATTTTTCCACTCCGGATTTTCCTATACGCTGTTTTCCTGAAACCGGATTTTCTGCATCTTTCAAGTCGGTATATATGCATACTTCATATTCAGTACCGTTATCAGTCGTATAAAATCCTGCACCGCTTATGTATTCATCACTTTCAGCTGTGAATATGCTGGATATATAGGAAGTGTTGTTATCAGATATGGAATATGTATTCCACCAGCCATTCATATCATAATCATACTGATATATATTATCATAGTCCTCAGCAAAGTCTATGCTGTATGCGGTATCAAAACGCAGATAGTCATCTTCATATGAAATCCAGTAATATCCGTTATTTCCGTATTCTTCACCCCAGCTGTTTTTTATAAGCCATGCACCATCATTCTGAGGACGTATATCATCTCTGAAATTCTCTTTTGAGTAGTTATCGTCCCACCCTATTATTGTAACCGCATGAGAGGTATCATATATTTCATCAGATGTTTCTACCTCCATGCTTCCATAATAAGCCGATGTAGCATCATTGAGAAAACCTTCATACGAAAGAAATGATATAGTTATTGCGTTTCCGCTATAGATAAGGTCCTTTACTTCTGCATTAATTTTTTCTGACGGCTCACGTTCCTGAAATGCCATGCATATATCATCTGCATGGTAATCTGTTATAAATCTGTTTTCTTCCTTATAAATATCCGGATACTCATAAGGAAACCTTGATTCATCTGAAATCCCCTGCCAGCCTGCAATATTATTCACAATCATAGCTGAACTTCCGCCGTTTTCCAGCAGTTTTTCATAATCAGGCTGACTGCTTAAACTATCATCAGGACTTACAGTTCCGAAATATGCCATCTGCCATTCGGATAAATCAATAAACTGATTTTTTCTGATTAAGCTTGTTTCCATTGATGAAACAGCCGCATAAGCCCAGCAAGTGCCATATATTCCCTGATTTTTCACTGATGATACAAGTCCTTCTGAACGAAGGTCGAACTTTTCCGGCAGATTATTGTTTATATCTATATCAGCCGTTTCATTCATATCAATGACAGATGGTTTTATAAGATACTTGTCAGGATTATCCAGATAATCCATATAAGCATCTGAAAGCGGTGCTTGTTTTATCTCAGGTAAAATATCAGTATTAAGATTTATTTCAGCCGAAGCAGAAACAATCGGGATATTAACCGCAGCTGTCACCAAAGCTGTAAAAAAAGCAGTTACTCTTTTCCCCATAAATATAAATCTCCTTATATATTTTTGTAATATTCTTCATTATATATGTAAATATAATTAAAAATGTTACTGTTTAATTATACCATATGTCGATATGTTTGTAAATAATTTTCAGCATAAAAAACAGGGTTTTTGAATGAGTTAAATTTTTGTTAACAAATCTTCTGAAATTAAACATT
>JBJEQS010000038.1:0-4029 GCA_051881875.1 Oscillospiraceae bacterium | reverse complement strand
AAGAACAATAAAATTTTCGATAAACCGCAACGGGCTACCACTGGTCGCCCCTACAAAAGATAAGAAAATTCCCTTGTTTTTCAGCTTAAAATTTTTCTGTCGAACTCACGTTAATAACATTTTTTACCTCCCCGACCTCTTGGATAAAACAAAAGCCACCGTCATATAAATGGCGGTGACTTTTTTATTTTATAAAGTCAATGCTTTTTATTCGTATTCTACAACATTAACCCACTTTGCAAGGAATTCCTTTTCTTCCGGCTTGCCCTTTACAGACTGTGAAGCTGCTACGATTGGAAGCCATTTTTCAACGTACTGTCTTGCAGTATCGCTCTTTTCACAGAAAAGCTTCATATATTTTTCAGCAAGTTCATCTTTTCCAGCAAGGCGGAAAAGAAGATATGTTCTTGCAACATCAGCTGATGCATTGCCCTGTGTAGCGTGTGACCAGTCGATGATATAAGGAGTGCCGTCCTCTGAAATGATTATGTTTGATGGCGAGAAATCACCATGACATACCTTATCATGCTTCGGCATACTTGCAAGACGTGTGTGAAGTTCATATCTTGTAGTAGCATCAAAATCAGACTGGCTGATTTTTCTGTTCATCTTGTCAGCAAGCTTATTGAGCATAGGTGCTTTCTTTGAGTGAACTTCGAGCTGGAGATTAACGAAAAGTTCAAGGTATTCATCAATCTTATCGGGATTTTCAGTCATAAGCTGCAAAAGTGTCTTGCCCTCAGCATACTGTGAAACGATACACCATTTGCCGTCAACTTTCTTTACCTCAATGACTTTAGGGATTTTAAGACCGATTTCTTCAACTCTTGCCTGATTGAGTGCTTCATTGAGTATATCAGCTTTGGAGAAATTTTCATTGAAAACCTTGATTACAGTATTTCCATCTTTGTAAATGGTTTTCTCAGGTCTTTCTGCGACAATTTTTTCAAAGTTCATAAAAATGACCTCCCTTAAAATTTATTTTTTCTCACCATAGAATGCTGTGAGATACATTTCCTTTAATTCCTTCATAAGAGGATAACGTGGGTTTGCACCTGTGCACTGGTCATCGAATGCCTGTTCAACCATTTCGTCAAGTCTTTCAAGGAAGTTTTCCTCAGTTGAGCAGCCTGTTCTTTCAAACCATTCCTTGATTGTTGCAGGAATTCCGACAGCAGCCTTGAGTTCATCAATCTTAACGAGGAACTTGTTGAATACTTCTTCATCATTCTTTCCTGATACGCCTACAAATCTTCCGCATTCTGCATATCTTTCAAGAGCATGAGGATACTGATACTGTGAGAATGTACCCATCTTTCTCGGAGCTGTTGCAATGTTGAACTTCATTACTTCTGTGATGAGGAGAGCATTTGCAACACCATGAGGAACATGATGGAATGCACCGAGCTTATGAGCCATTGAGTGACATACACCGAGGAATGCATTTGCGAAAGCCATACCTGCCATAGTTGAAGCATTAGCCATCTTTTCTCTTGCGATTACATCATTGCCGTTTTCATAAGCAGCCGGGAGATATTCAAATATATTCTTGAGAGCCTTGAGTGCAAGACCGTCTGTATAATCTGTTGCCATAACTGAAGCATATGCTTCAAGAGCGTGTGTCATAGCGTCGATACCTGATGCTGATGTAAGTCCCTTAGGAGCTGTCATCATAAGGTCTGTATCAATGATAGCCATGTTAGGAAGGAGTTCATAGTCAGCGAGAGGATACTTAATGCCTGTCTTTTCATCTGTAATAACAGCGAATGGTGTTACTTCAGAACCTGTACCTGAAGATGTTGGAATTGCAACAAATGTTGCCTTTTCGCCCATCTTGGGGAATGTGTAAACTCTCTTTCTTATGTCTATGAATCTCATAGCCATATCCATGAAGTCTGCGTCCGGATGTTCATAGAGAACCCACATGATTTTACCTGCATCCATTGCTGAACCGCCGCCGAGAGCGATAATGCAGTCAGGTTCAAATGAACGTATAGCCTTTACACCTTCGATAGCACAGGCAAGTGTCGGGTCAGGAGCAACATCGGAGAATACTGAGTATGCAATACCCATTTCATCAAGCTTATCTGTAATGCACTTTGTCATACCGCTCTTGTAAAGGAATGAGTCGGTTACGATAAATGCCTTCTTCTTATTCATAACTGTTTTGAGTTCATCAAGAGCAACAGGCAGACAGCCTTTCTTGAAATAAACTTTCTGAGGTGTTCTGAACCAGAGCATATTTTCTCTCCTCTCGGCAACTGTTTTGATATTTAAAAGATGCTTAACTCCAACGTTTTCAGAAATTGAGTTTCCGCCCCATGAGCCGCATCCGAGTGTGAGTGACGGAGCAAACTTGAAGTTATAGATATCACCGATACCGCCGAGTGAAGATGGTGTATTTACGATAATACGGCAGGTCTTCATTCTTGCAGCGAACTTGTCGAGCTTAGCTCTTTCATTTACTTCATCAACCCAGAGAACTGATGTATGACCAAGACCGCCATTGTTTACGAGAAGTTCTTCTGCAATATCAAGGGCATTGTCAAAGTTTTCTGACTTGTACATACCGAGGATTGTTGTAAGCTTTTCATGTCCGAATGCTTCTTCATGACCTGTGCTTGTAGCTTCACCGATGATAACCTTAGTATCCTCAGGAACTTCAAAGCCTGCCATCTTAGCGATTGTTACAGGACGCTGACCAACGATTTTAGCATTGAGAGCACCGTTGATGAGCATTGTATTTCTGATTTTATCCTTTTCTTCATCATTGAGGAAATAGCAGCCTCTCTTTACGAGTTCGTCCTTAACTGCCTTATAGATAGACTTATCAACGATAAGAGTCTGTTCAGTAGCACAAATCATACCGTTATCAAATGTCTTTGAGTGTATGATTGAGTTAACTGCATTGAGTATATCAGCAGAGGAATCAATGATAGCTGATGCATTACCGGCACCAACACCGAGAGCCGGAGTACCTGATGAGTAAGCTGACTTAACCATTCCCGGACCGCCTGTTGCGAGGATTGTATCAGATTCCTTCATAATTGTGTTTGTAAGTTCGAGTGACGGAACATCTATCCAACCGATAATTCCTTCCGGAGCACCTGCTGCCACTGCTGCATCGAGTACGATTTTTGCAGCTGCGACTGTGCAGTTCTTAGCTCTCGGATGAGGAGAAATTATGATACCGTTTCTGGTTTTAAGGGAGATAAGAGTTTTGAATATTGCTGTCGATGTAGGATTTGTTGTAGGGATTACAGCGGCGATAAGACCGATTGGTTCAGCAATTTTTGTTACGCCGAATGATTTGTCTTCTTCAATAACTCCGCAGGTTTTTGTATTCTTGTATGCATTATAGATGTATTCTGCGGCGTAGTTATTCTTGATAACCTTGTCTTCAACTATGCCCATGCCTGTTTCTTCAACAGCCATCTTGGCAAGCGGAATACGAGCCTTATTTGCAGCAATTGCAGCAGCCTTGAATATTTTATCAACCTGCTCCTGTGTGAATGTAGCAAACTTTTCCTGAGCTGCTCTTACTTCGGCAATCTTTCTTTCGAGTGTTTCAACACTGTCAACGAGATAGCCTGCTGTTTCCATAACCAATTCTTCTTTCATAAATCTTCTCCTGTTCTTAAAATAAACTTTTGAATAAAGATAGTTATATCAGTCCTATTTATCAATAATAATTTATCAATAATATTTTACCGATACTTGAATTGTATCATAATGTTATTATTTTGTCAATCCTTTTTTTGTGCTGTATCGTCAAATTATACTCATTTCGTATACAAATTATAAAAAAACAGCATATAAACACATAATATTTATACAATTGCAACTTATTTACTTATATATAACAATAATATATATGAGTATATATGCCTGAAAAATCCTTTCAATTCCTGTTGAAACGTGAATTCGATAAATCAGCATTAATTACACGTGAGTTCGATGGTTTATTCTGTAGGGGCGACCACTGGTCGCCCGTTGTGGTTTACTGGGAATTTCATAAGGCGGCTGAAA
>JBJEQS010000037.1:0-17699 GCA_051881875.1 Oscillospiraceae bacterium | reverse complement strand
TGCCCCCACACCCCCGTTTCGCTCATTCGAGCGACCAAAGGCTCTGCCTTTGGAATCTGCAAGCTTTTGAAAAAGCTTGACCAAAACTTGCGGCGAGCCGCCGCTGGCAATTTCGTTGCTTTATTTACTGATAATTGTTTGCTTTGTGGCTCGACCATTTTGTTTTACCAGTAAACAATGCGGAATTGACCAATGCGTTCGAGCCGGTAAATAAAGTGTCCTCTGAAACTAAGCCGCTGAAAGCGGCTTGCTACGAACCGGAGGCGGCAACTTGCCGCTCTAGATATATCGCCAGTACAGATACATCAGCAGGCGATACTCCCGATATTCTCGATGCCTGTCCGAGATTTATCGGCTTATGCTTGTTTAATTTTTCCATCGCTTCAAGCCTTAATCCTTTTATCTGCGTATAATCCATATCCTCCGGAAGCCTTTTGCTTTCAAGCTTTCTCATATGTGCAACCAAATCAAGCTGTTTGGAAATATATCCCTCATACTTAATCTGAACTTCAACCTGTTCGCATACATCGGCAGGAAGCGGCGGACGCTGTTTGTCTATCGCTCCAAGCTTTTCATATGTCAGCTGAGGGCGGCGGATAAGGTCTGCAAGCTTACAGCCGGTTGTCAGAGGTGTGGTTGAATTGATTATCAGGAAATCATTTACCTCCTGAGTGGGAGCGATATTCATGGAGGATACTCGTTTTATCTCATCTTCAACCATGCTTTTCTTTCTGAGAAATCTGTTGTATCTGTCATCGGAAATAAGTCCGAGCTTATGACCTGTCGGAGTAAGACGTATATCGGCATTATCCTGCCGCAGAATAAGCCTGTATTCGCTCCTTGATGTCATCATTCTGTAAGGGTCAGCACAGCCCTTTGTCACAAGGTCATCAATAAGCGTTCCTATGTATGATGACGCTCTGTCGAGTATCAGCTGAGGTTTGTTCTGTACGCTCAATGCGGCATTTATGCCTGCAACGATGCCCTGTGCGGCGGCTTCCTCATATCCCGAACTGCCGTTGAACTGTCCTGCACCGAAAAATCCTTTAAGCTGTCTGAATTCGAGTGTCGGATACATTTCGGTAGGCTCACAGCAGTCATATTCTATGGCATATGCCGGACGCATTATTTCAACATTTTCAAGACCTTTTATGGTTTTGAGAAATGCAAGCTGAACATCTTCGGGGAGTGATGAGGACATACCCTGCAAATAGTATTCATCGGTATCAAGCCCCATAGGCTCTATGAAAAGCTGATGGCGTTCCTTATCGGCAAAACGCACAACCTTATCCTCGATTGATGGACAGTATCTCGGACCAGTACCCTCTATTCTGCCTGAATAAAGAGGGGAGCGGTGCAGATTTGCCCTGATTACGTTATGAGTTTCCTCATTTGTATATGCAACATAGCATGAAACTTTGTTTTCAAGCTTTTCGGGATTTGTTTCAAATGAAAACGGCACAATGCGGCTGT
Organism: Oscillospiraceae bacterium; assembly: GCA_051881875.1. Lineage (GTDB taxonomy): Bacteria > Bacillota > Clostridia > Oscillospirales > Ruminococcaceae > UBA5884. The sequence continues at coordinate 16,226 of JBJEQS010000037.1, read as the reverse complement.
CGCCGTCCTGACGTTCAAGCACATCAAAATTTATGCTTCTTTTATGCACACGGCATGGAGTACCGGTTTTAAATCTGCGGAGGGTTATGCCGTTTTTTACAAGGCTTTCGGATAATTTTACAGCGGCGGCAACTGAATCAGGGCCGCTTTCATATGAAGCTTCTCCCACATGGATTTTGCCCTTGAGATAAGTTCCGGTAGCCATTACAACGGCTTTTGCGGAATATTCAGCACCGAGTTTTGTTTTTACGCCTGTCACATGACCATTTTCCGTAAGAAGTTCAGTGATTTCAGCCTGTTTTATATCAAGATTTTTCTGTTTTTCGCATATGCTTTTCATATAGCAGTGATATTTCACCCTGTCAGCCTGTACTCGCAGACTATGAACGGCAGGGCCTTTGCCCCTGTTGAGCATACGGCTCTGTATGAAGCATTTATCCGCACCTTTACCCATTTCGCCGCCGAGAGCGTCTATTTCACGCACAAGATGCCCTTTAGCAGTACCCCCGATTGAGGGATTGCAGGGCATATTTGCAATCTGGTCGAGGGATATTGTGAAAAGGACGGTTTTACAGCCAAGACGTGCTGATGCAAGGGCGGCTTCTACTCCGGCATGACCTGCACCGATTACAGCTACATCATAATTTCCCATATTCATTAAAAACACCTGATTTCCTTTCAGTATTTTGCTTTATTCAAGCGGTCGAGCCATAAGAAAAAAGTTATAAGTAAATAAAGTAACGAAATTACCGGCGGCGGCTCGCCGCAAGTTTTGGTCAAGCTTTTTGCGGCAAGTTGCCGTCTCCACTTTTCAGTAGAGGTCGAGCCATAAGATAAAAAATTCAAAGTAAACCACACAACGAAACTAAAAGTTTTTGCCCAGCTTTTTGCGGCAAGTTGCCGCCTCCATTTTTCAGTATTATGATTATTTTGTGGTCGAGCCATAAGAAAAAAGTTATAAGTAAATAAAGCAACGAAATTAAAAGTTTTTGCCCAGCTTTTTTCAAAAAGCTGGTGGGGTCAAGGGGCAAAGCCCTTGTCGCCGTCCGCAGACGGCGAAACTCCACAGGGGTGTGGGGACGGAGTCCCCGCCCAATCATCGTTCCTAAAGATTTTTTGGCAACCTTTTTATAAAAAAAGGTTGGGCGGCTTTAAGCCGCCTGTTCTGTGGTTTTTCAACAATTCAACAGTGTAAATGTTGAATTTATAATTCTGTTCTGTAGGGGCGACCACTGGTCGCCCGTTGTGGTTTGATGAGAATTTAATTGTTCCTGTCCTGCGAACTGTGTTCGCCCGTTGTGGTTTATTGAGAATTTAATAGTTCCTGTCCTGCGAACTGCGTTCGCACAAACTTTTTTTGGAAAAAGTTTGACAAAAAACTTGCGGCGAGCCGCCGCCGGCAATTTCGTTACTTTATTTACCTGTAACATTTTGCTTTATGGCTCGATTGCATATCAGACTACTTTGTGTTACCAGTAAGCAATGCGGAATTGACCAATGTGGTCGAGCCGGTAAATAAAGCGTTTGTCTTAACTAAGCCGCTTTCAGCGGCTTGCAACGAACCGGAGGCGGCACCTTGCCGCTCGCCCGCTAGGCTTTCATGCGGCGTTTGAAGTCCTCATTGAGCTGCTGGAGAGCCTGTGTATCCTGAATTCTTTTCTGTCTTGCTTCAGCCTGTATCTTTGTTGTTTCCTCGATACCATCAACAATAGTCTGCCATGTTTTCTGGAGAGTTTCAACCTGAATTGCACTTCCTGATGCCATCTGTGCTGTAAGTTTTGACTGGAGTACAGTATTTTCAGCATTTTTAATAAGCATTTCATTGGTTTTCTGGTCAAGAGCCTGCATAGCCTCTGCCTGAACCTTTTGACGCTTGAGCATTACAGCCTGTGCGAGTGACTGCTTGAATACAGGCATTGTAACGATAAATGCGGAATTGATTTTCCTTATAAGGTTAAGGTTTGAAAATTCCATTGTTTTAATCATAGGAACTGTCTGCATGGCGACATTTTCGGCAATTTTCAAATCCATTACACGCTGGTCGAGAATATCCCTTACCTGCATAATGTTGTTAAGTTCCATTTTGATACTGCCGTCATCGGGATTATTGAGCATCTGCTGCTGAAGCTGTTCGATGTATGCGTCAACTTCCTTTATGCCCTGTTCGCCTGCGAGGATATATTTGAGAAGTTCATTATAATAGTTGAGGTTGGCATTGAACATGGTTTCAAGCTTTGTGTTTGCCTCATAGATTTCCTTTTCATAGCCCTTGAGCTGAACATAAATCTGGTCAATTTCATCGCCCATTGTATGATATTTTCCGAGGATTCTATCGAGTTCCTTTTTGGTATTTGCGAATAATTTCTTAAATCCCTTAGGCTGTTCGGCGAGTTCATTTCCATCGAATTTATCCATGACAACGGCAAGGTTTGCGAGAAGCTTTCCGGAATCATTAATCTGGTCTATGTTCATTGAACGGAGAACTGTATCGGAGGCTTTGGATATTTCCTCTGCGACAGAAGCACCGAATGAAACGATAGTATTTGGATTGTTTACATCAATAAGACTTGTGAGCTTGTCGATTTCATCACTGTTATAGATTTTAGCAGCCATTTCCTGACGTACTGTAACAATATTGAATTTTGGTTCTTCAACAGGTGCGGCAGCAGGTGACGGAGTTACGTCAACGACATTATCATTCTGCTGATTGTTTTTTGAAAAATTAATAGCCATATTTTTTATCCCCTTTTTATTGTTTTTTTTAAGGTTACCAACCGGTTGGCAACTCTTTTCAACCATTGAAACTACTATGTTAACAACTGGTTGGTAACAATATTCAGCCAAGCAACAGTCGGTTGGCAACTATTTACAACCCTATGAATTGGGTTGACAACCTACTCAACCACAATATATTGGGTTGGTAACTTATCAGTGTCTTCTGAAAAGTCCTCCGAAAAATCCGCCGTTTTCCTTTGGAGGTTTTATTGTTTTAAGATTCGGAATGTGAAGATTATCCCTGAAGCAAGGCATTGTATATACCTCATAAGCCTGCGGATTTACATAATTTTCAATGTTTTTATAGCCTGTGGGAGTATATATTATTATATCAAATCCCATAAGATTAAGCAGTACAAGATATATACATTCATAGACATTGAAAGTCTGGGTAACATTGTCAACGATAATTATTTTCGGGACTTCCTTTGTAAAATCATAGTTCTGAATGATTCGGATAATATCCTGACCAAGTCCCAGACCGGTCTTTATTACAAGATGCATTATATCCGGCTGAGGAAGTCTGATATATCCGCAGTCGATAACCTCCTGCATTTTGCTGAATATAAACTGCTGTATGCTGTCATTGAGGTAATTGTATTTGTTGTATCGTGACTGCATAAGTTTGGGAATATCAATGCTGTCTGCCTTGAAATATCCGTTATAATTGTCATCACCGACAGGGTTGAAAAACGGTACATTTGTATAGAGCAGTGATGAGCCTGTAATTTTGGCGGCAACATCAGCCCAGTACTGAGAAATATTTTCGCCTGTGCCGCTGATTTTGGTAAATATTGTGGGTACTGTTACAATATCGGGTGCAGAGCTGAATCCGGAACGATATTTAGACTCCTGTTTCCATAATATCTCAATTTCCTCATATGTTGTTTTGAGGGTGATACTGCGGCAAGTGGCGAACTGTCTGTTCCTGAAAAGATTTCCGTCATTGTAAAGAAGCGTATCAAGTTCACGCTCGGCATTATATGCCTCGGTTGCAAATTTGGTTCGCACAGGCTTATCGGGATACGGGAAAACGGGGCAGGAGAGAGGTTCTTCAATTATCTGTATAATGCCGTCATTTTCCGCCTTTACGGTATCAAGTACGGATTTGTCAGGAGTTGTATATATTACATCAAATCCGATAAGGCAGAGCAGCTTCATGAATATGAGTTCATGCGGTGTTGCATTGCCATAATAAAGCAGAAGCGGTATATCGTCCTTGAAATCGGTCTGTTCGGTGCATAGGCGAAGCCATATAATCATGCTTACACCGAGATTGAATATACGCTGGATATTTGTTTCACCCGAAGCACGTTTTTTCAGAATATCGATGAAATTCTTTCTTGCGAGTACAGTTCTTGACGGGCAGTTTTTAATATCAATTTTCTCGGCGAGAGAGGCAATCATAATCTGCATATCCGTTCTGTTTACGGAGAGAAATGCCGCACCCTCATCATAAGTCGGACGGTTAAAGCGTTCGGTGAATACGAGAGCTTTTTTTGTCTTATTTAGTATATTCTCACGGATATTATAGAGGAAATTTCTGTACTGAGTATCCTCGGAGTATCCTATCATTGCGGCAAAATACACTGTAAATTTTCCGTTGTCGAAGCAGCTGCCGTATGAAATAGTACGCTGATTATACGGCTTTAAGAATTCGCTTTCGATATTATCCCGGAGTATCGGAGTTGATGTATCAATTTCAAGACCTGACGATGCTGAGAGCATATTTTCCATTTTTTTATTATTTCTTACAGTTTCAAGATTGATACTGCGGAAACTGAAATTAAGCGGAGCAGTATTTTTTCCGGCTTTGAGTGTGGAATATTCAGATGACGGGTCAGCTTTCAGATATGCTTCATCGCCGGTTGGAGATACATATGTCACCTTACAGCCTAACCTGTGCATTATATAGAGCCAGCAGACCTCATAATGTGAAATATCGCCGGTATAGAGAATATTTGTCAGGCGAAATGTGGAAAATCTTGCACTCCAGCAGATAAATTTGATAAAGGAATTTTTGATTACATTTGAAGCGGAATTTTTTCGTCTTAAATCGTCAATGACGGAGCAGAAGATGTCAGCGGCTTGCTGAGGTGATTTGCCCGAGCCGATTTTGCTGAAATCAATCAGTGAGCCGGAGCATTTCACAACGGATTGTTTTATAAATTCGTCAGTTAATTCAGCGGATACATCAATAAGATTTGAAATGGAATTCACTTCAGGACTTGACGGATTTGGTATAGGTTTATCAATAAATATGCCGTCTGACTGTGTATCAGTATAAAGATTTGTAAGAAATTCAGTGAATTTCTGAGCGTCATCATATCCGGCATATCTTGTAAATCCATCTGAATGGATATTATTTTCCTGCGGAATTTCCGGAGATTCCGGTTTTGGAATATTGTTATTATTGTTTGCAAATTTGTTACCGAAGTTTACCAAAATCACACCTCCATATAAAAATTATAATGATACTGATGATTTTATTATACTACTTATACAAATATCTTGTCAAGTGCGGCAAGAATATCCGGATAAACCACAATAGGCGAACAGCGTACGTTCAAACTTTTTTGAACGATTTTATTTTTGTAACGTGAGTTCGATGGTTTAATTGCTGTAGGGGCGACCAGTGGTCGCCCGTTGTGGTTTACTGGGAATTTCATCAGGCGGCTTTCAGCCGCCCAAACTTTTTTCGGAAAAAGTTTGACAAAAAACCTTTTTGAACGCCATTTAGGGCGGGGGCTGCCGCCCCCACACCCCCGTTTCGCTCATTCGAGCGACCAGCTTTTTTGAAAAAAAGCTGGGCAAAAAACTTTTGGTTTCGTTATTTTATTTACTTGTAACTTTTTTCTTATGGCTCGACCGCATATCAGGCTATTTTTGTGTTACAAGTAAACAATGTGGAATTGACCAATGCGGTCGAGCCAGTAAACAATGTGATAATCGAAACTAAGCCGCTGAAAGCGGCTTGCAACGAACCGGAGGCGGCACCTTGCCGCAAAAAGCTGGGCAAAAAACTTTTGGTTTCGTTATTTTATTTACTTGTAACTTTTTTCTTATGGCTCGACCGCATATCAGGCTATTTTTGTGTTACAAGTAAACAATGTGGAATTGACCAATGCGGTCGAGCCAGTAAACAATGTGATAATCGAAACTAAGCCGCTGAAAGCGGCTTGCAACGAACCGGAGGCGGCGACTCGCCGCTTTAATGCTGCAGGCTACAGAATTCATTTTCAACAGGCATAAATTCTTCAGGAGTTACAGCACCTTTTTGTGATGGCTGCTGTCCGAGATATTCAAGGTATTCATCATGCAGGTCATTCATGGCAATCGTCATATTATAGAAAAATCCGCTGTCCCTTGTTTCGCCCTCGCTCTCTGTCATTATAACGAGTACATATGGGTGTTCTGAAAGCACGATACCGCTGTCATGATAGCCGGGAGATGCCCAGCCTGATTTATGAGCTATATTATATGAATATCCTGCCTCTGTCATAGGCCATATAAGGAAATTGCTTCCGGCATATACAAGGTCATGGTAAAATATTTCGCCTTCTTCGCACTTATTTCTATAATCAAAAATCTGTGTCCATATGTATCCGAGGGCATGAGATGAGAGCTTTCCCCATTTAATCTGACCGTTCAGATATGTTTCAAAGCCATAGCTTTCCATCATTTCATTATATCCCTCATATCCGAAATAATCCTGAAGCATGAGGAATGCGACATTATCGGAATAGTGAATCATGTAATTAAGCAGAGTTCTGACCTTATAGTAAGTACCTGAGCCGGAATCCTTGAGCACACCTGTACCGCTTGAATAGTATCCACTCTTATAGAGCAGAGTATCATCAAAGCTGTGATTTCCTTTTTCGATTTCCTTGTAGCAGTAGAATGCGAACGGACATTTTATTGTGCTTGCGGTTGGAACGTATACATCGGAATTGTATCCGAAGACAGCATAGTCCTCAAGATTTACCATATATATTGAAAAATTCTTGTTATATCCGTTTACTATGCGGTTTATTTCGTCCTCCATTTCCTTTGATGGTTTGAAATCGGTATGGAGTATTTCAAGTTTACCGCCTTCAAACACATCTTTTGTAAGGTCGGGCAGGGTAGCTTCTGTTTCAGTTGTTTCGATGAATGAAGTAGTTTCGGGAACGGTTGTTACAACAGGTTCAGTTGTGGTTATTTCGACATATACACTTTTTTCATCTGTATCATCAGTACTTAGAAATGAGAAACTGTATCCGACAATTGCACAAAGGAACATGATAACAGAAAGCGATATATATTTGACAGCATTATTTTTATGCAGAAATGTTTTGATATATCCGGCATATTCAGCCAATACAAATGATTTTCCATTGTCTTTAACAGCTTTTTCATCTGCGTTGCTTTTATCGGAGTTTTTAATTTCCGATACAAACTTTAAAAATTTGTATTTTATGAAATCAGCACCGTTAATGAAAAAGCTTTTAATATCTTTCAGGAGTTTATTCCATTTTATATTTTTGAAATTTTTTATATTGAACAAGAAAACCTATCCTTTCATTAAAGAATATATTAACGTGAGTTCGATGGATTATTTTTGCAGGGGCGACCGTTGGTTGCCCGTTATGGTTTACTGGGAATTTCATCAGGCGGCTGAAAGCCGCCCAACCTTTTTTTATAAAAAGGTTGCCAAAAAACTTGCGGCGAGCCGCCGCTGGCATTTTCGTTGCTTATCTTAATAAAATCTTATTTTACCTACCCGAAAATTTTTATAAGGCGTAATTATTATGCTGATACATTGTTATTTGTCAGGTAAGTCGCATATTATTGACTGCCATAAAGAAAAATATTGACTAAACACCGGAGGCGGCAACTTGCCGCCGCAAAAAGCTGGCGGCAGGGTTAGTGCCGCCTTTTATTTATTTTATTCAAGACTTTCAGTTTCATCTTCACCGTTGTAATCATCAAAACTGTCATTGTAATCACTTATTTCTGCTGTTGGATAATCTGCTGCAATATTGGCTGAATTGTCAGACGGAGTATTATTTACAGCTGATACAGAAGTTTCATCTGTATTTTCTTCCTGTCTGTTTTCAGTCCTTCTGTTTCTGATATTGCTTATTACAGTACTGTTTTTTATTCTGTTGTTAAATTTCATAGCACTGTTGATAAGATTGTTTATTTCCTCCTCCATACTCATCTGTGATGAATTTTTTTCAGATTCATCAATATCTGAAAATGCTGATGTATTAAGGACGAGTTCAGGCATTGAGTCATCATTGTTTTCCATTATTTCAGTTTTTTTGTTTTTTGCCGGCGGAGTTACAGGTTTTTCCGTATTGGTTTCCGGAGTTTTCATTTTTGGCATATTGACTTCATCGAGAGCCTGAATTTGTTTTTCAAGAATTCTTTCTTCTTCGGGATTCTGATTGAATTTGGCGATTTTAGCTTTATGCTTGGCGAGCTGTGCCTTATGTGCGGCAGCTTTCTTTTCAGCCTCATATTTATTTTCATTCACCTGAAGCTTTAAGGTATCAATCATATATTCCAGAGTATTTGTATCAAAAATAAGTGACAGTGAAATATCGTCCTGACTGCCATGGCAGGTTCTCTTGCGGAGATTGTTTTCAATCATTGCTTCTGAGCGTTCGATATTATCAAGCTGGCTGACAATGATATGGTTATATTCCTCAAAGCTTTCCTTGCTGCCGAATGATGTATAAAGACCATCGGTTGAAACGAGCATAGCGATAGGATTGTCGCCTATTCTGTAGAAATTATTGAAAAGCTCATGTGCATTGGAGTTGCAGAGTGAAGCTGTCAGGTTTGCAGGACAGCTTTCATCGTCCTCTATAGGCATAACTGTGCTTCCGTCTGAATTTACAAGAACCATGCTTCCGTCACCGAGCTGGATTCCGAAGCAGAAATGGGTTGTCATGAATACTGCGATAAGGGTACTGCCGTATATTGATTCAAGTTTTATCTCTGCAAGCTCCTCCTCGGTGAACTTTTCAGATTCTTCAGGTTTTACAGGTACTGCCTGATGATAATTATTGACAATATCATTCCAGCAGAGTATGACTTTTTTTTCGATTTTGGATATTACATCTTCAGGATTTTTCATAAATGCCGATTCAAAGAGCTGTATATTTTCGCAGAGCTTTTCAATTGTATCGCATACAGCATGAACAGCTGCCTTTGAGCCGATGTCGCTTCTGAAATGTTTTTTGCTTCCATGCCCGTCAGCGACTATTGCCAGACAGTAGTTATCGGTGCATTTTACAGCAGACCAGTCCTGACATATAGTACCGGCAGCAACATGGCTTGCTCCTATTACGGTTTTGTTAAGTCCGTTGAACAAAATTCTCCCCCCTGTCTGAAAAAAAGGTTATCAGCGGCAATATCTTTATATTACCAGCCTGCATCGAGGGACTTATTGTCCTTAGGCATATCAATAGAGCCCATTATATCCTGTATTTCCTTGCCGAGCTGCTGCTGTTTTTTATTTGCAACATCGTTTATGTCGAGTTCATGTTCACATTCATCTGAGAGAGTCATGCTCTTGCTTCCTATCTGCGATGAAGTAACGGCAACACGCTTGATAAGCTGAGCAAGCTGAGCACCTGAATATGCATGAACGACAGTTTCTCTTGAACCTGTAAATTCAGCGAGCATATCATCATTTGCCTCTTCGCCGATGCCGAGTGCTACCTTGAGGGCATACTTATACCAGCTGTTTGCCTGAAGGTATTTAAGTCCCAGCTTGTAATCATCTGTCGGGAAACCGTCTGTGAGGAGGAAGATTACAGGTGCGAATGACATTGCCGGAGAGTTCAGGAATGTATTTCTTGAAAGTTTGCCGGCGAGTTCGGAGAATGCTTCGCCCATATCTGTAACGCCGTCTGCACGCAGAGGAGTCCACTTGAAGTCCTCAACGGAGATAGGTTCTGCATACATCCATGCACAGCCTGTGGAGAATGTGAGAACAGCTATTTTTACATCGGTATCAGCTTCACCGATTTTACGGATTTCGGGGATAAGTTCGTCCATAGCTGTATTGAGTTCGCCCATTTTAAGACCTTTCATGCTTGATGAACGGTCTATGAGGAAGAACATTACAAGACTTCTTTTTGACACGCCGACAGCGTTCAGCGGGTCATCGTCAAAATCTATACTGAAATTTTTTTCTGATTCACTCATAAATATACTCCTTATAAAGATTCTTATTCACCGATTTTTGCAGTTATATCATTTCCGAAGTCGACTTCAAGACCTTTCCAGAGAGGGAATCCGCCTCCGGGGCCTATCTGTCTGAATGAACCGTCAGGCATTTTAGCCTGCCATGTATCGCCGGAAAGGTTCTTTATGCCGAATACACCTCTTGAAACCTTGTTTTCAACTACTTCACCGGTAACTGTGAGATAATCGTCACTTGAACGCTGAGTATCGCATTTATAGAATTTGCATCTCTGATAAAGCGGTATTGTATAATTTTTGTTGCTGAATTTGAGGGCAAAGTATTCAGTTCCGCATTTCATGCATTTATATGTACCGTCCTCAAGAATTCCGAACATTGATGAATATGTGGTCTTGCCACATACGCACGGGATTATATCGGCTCTTAGTCTGATAAAGAGCTTCTGCCATTCATTTTCGATAATTCTCTTTTTAGGTTCTGCAATACCTGTTGTAAAGGAATATGTGAAAGCTTCCTTTACATAGTTCGGGTATATGCCCCAGAGTTTTATAACATTGTCATGAATACCTCTTACAGGTCTGTTTGTTTCATCATTCGGGTCGAAAACGAAAACAGCATCTCTGCCGTAATGCTTGAGTTCAGCCATTTCGGTAAGACATACGCTCCTTACGACCTTTTCGCCTTCGAGAGGGTCACCTCTGAACAGGAGTTTGAAAAGTACGACAGCAAGAGAATATTTGTCAGTCTGAACATCAGGCTTTGCAATACCTCTTACTATTTCGGGAGCCATGTATCCCGGTTTTCCGCCGATACCGAAGTTATATCCCTCCGGAGCGATATTATCGCAGTCGCAGACAACCACATCGCCTGTTTTGACATCAATGAAGAAACCGCCGTCATTCAAATCCTGATAGCTTTTTCCGGCACGATGGAGCTGACGGAATGCATTTACGATATTTGCGGCAGCTGTAACGAGAGCTTCAAGGCTCTTGAACTGAACCTTTATTCTTGCAACTCTTTCCATGCCGTTTTCATCTGTAACGGTATCTATACGGTACATATTGAGAATATCGACAAATGAGTCATATCCTTCCGGTCTTAAATCCATTATGTAGCCAAAGCTTGAATAAGCTCCGGCTTTTGTGAGATATTTGGGCCAGAGGAATTTTTCACTCGGAGCACCGTCCTTTATGTTATTTTCAAGATTTCTTCTGAAAGCTTCAGGTTCACGAATCTTGTCAATGTTATACCACTTGAGAGCGTAGTGACCGCCGTTGAAGTCAACAAGATAAACAGTACCCTGACCGCCGCTGCCGAGTTTTCTGAGTATCTTGGCACTTCCGCCGTATTCCATTTCAATCATCTGACCTATTTTAAGTTCAGGCATTTAAATCCACTTCCTTCTACAATATTATACAAAAAAATTAATCATTGGATTCATAAGTAGTAAAGCTGAGCTGATTTGCTCGGCAGTATTTATGTACATATGAGCCGTTTACACATTCAACTGTCAGTTTCGGGCAGAATTCAAAGGCTCTGTCACCGATAAACTTTACACTGTCCGGGATTCTTATTTTTGTGAGATTTTCACAGCCTGAAAAGGCTTCGCTTCCTATGTTTGAAAGGGAATTCGGGAGTTCAATGCTCTGAAGTTTCTGACAGAATGAAAATGCACTGTCCTCAATGCTTGTTATGCCATACGGGATATTTATTGATATAAGTCTTTCGCATGAGCTGAAAGCTGATTTTTTTATAACATCAAGACCTTCTGAAAGGATAACGGATTTCAGACGCTTACATTCAGAGAATGAATATTCACCGATAACGGAAACGCTCTCAGGAATTTTCACAACTCTTAAAAATCTGTAGCTGTCGAATGCAAAGCTTTCAATTGCAGTAAATCCGTAAGGGATATTCGCCTTTCCTCTGAAGCGGTACTTGAGAGCGTCAAATGAGGTGAATTCCTTTTTGGGAAGCTGATTTTCAGGCTTTTCAGCCGGAGCTGATTCATGTACAGCCGCTCTGCCGATTTTCTTTTTCGGAGCAGCCGCAGCAGCCGGAGCCTCCTCTTTATGTCCGTAGGAATTACCATAGCTGAACACAGGTGTATATTCCCAGCCGAGAGCATATGTAAAACATTCAAGGACGAATTCCGAAGCACTTTCAGAAATAAAGAGTTCCTTTATCATGTATTCCCTTGACTTGTTGATAGCGAGCTTTTTATCGCCGCTGCCGTCGAGAAGATTTTTGAAAACATCATTGTTGATGACAGTCTTTATAAGACGTCTTTCCTTTTCATACTCAGGGATATAGTCGCTGAGCAGTGAAATAAGTTTTTTGCTGTCCTTGAGTATATCGATTCCGAATGTGTCTATAAGCTGTTTGAGAGCTTCTTTTACTCCGTTGTCGCCCGAAGCAGACGCCGGTCGAACACCTGTATTTTCGGGTTCTGCACCGTCAAGTCTTATACCGCAGTATGGGCAGGCTACAAAATCTTCACTTATTTTACTTCCGCATTGTCTGCATTTCATAAATAAATTTACCTCCTGACTGTTGCCGATACAGATATGCTGTCCTGATTATAATTATAGCACATCTGAAGCAATTTTTGTACATTTCTTTGCAGAAAAATGCCGAGACAAAAAAATTTGTTACTTTACACATTTTTCAAATATAAAAAAACAGAGAAAATAATATTTTTTTGGCTATTGTGACAATAGCACCGGCAGTAAGTATGTATATATAATTCAGCTTACGGCATTCATAATCCCGTCAACAATTTCCGGAAAATGCCATGTGTGATTGTTTCTGTCCAGCAGTCTGAATTCTGCACCATCGTCCCATATGAAGCAGGTGATATTTCTTTTGCCGGCTGATTTTACATAGTAATTCAGATAGGCGGCACGTTCAGATGCATTTTTCTTGTCGACAGCACCGAATTCGCCTATAATCACCGGGATTCCTTTTTTTACAAATGTTTCATAGAGCCTGTCAAATCCGCAGTCTAAAAGAGCCTTGTCCTCATCTGAACCCCATTTGCACCTGTCGGATTCATTGCCGGCGAAATCCCATGGTGCATAGTTGTGAACATCAACGATGATATTGTCGCAATCGGGAATTTCAAGGCTGCTGATTGCCGTATTATCGGGCGAAGCCGCATGAGTTGGTATTATGAGATGTCTTGACGGATTGTATCCTCCGGAATTTCTCACAGTACGGCAGAATATTTTAATCAGGCTGTTTATAACTGTTCTTGACTCCTCTGTTCCGCACGTCCATTCATTTTCGCCGCCTATTATGCGGGGTTCGTTCATGGCTTCAAAGAGAAGCTTTTCCCCGTAATCCTCAAAGCATGAGCAAATCTGTTTCCATATTGCCTCATAGCGAAGGCTTACCTTTTCCTGATTTTCAAATGACGGAGAGAGCCATAAATAATCATCATGGTGAACATTTATTATGGCATACATACCATTGTCAAGAACAAAATCAGTTATCTGTTTAACTCTGCCGAGCCATTTTTGGTCGATAATATTACTGCTGTCGGTGTGTTCTCCCCATGAAACCGGGATTCTTATGGCATTGAAGCCTTTTTTTTGCACATCGAGGATAATATTTTCCGAGGTGAGCGGATTTCCCCAGTAGGTTTCACAGCAGATGTCTGCCGGTGAATTATAACATTCAAGGGAGTTTCCGAGATTCCAGCCAATACGCATATCCGCAGTAATTTCAGAAGATGTCATATAATTGATTACCCTTTCATAAATTGAGTGTTGAAATACAATTAATACACTGATATTGAATAAACCGGAAAAATTTTTACAGAGTATATAACAACATTATCTGAATAATTATATCATAAATCAAGAAATTTTTCAATAAAAAAATAACAATTCGGCAGACAATTTGACTGTTTGTATATATTGCACAAATAAATACATACAAATCTTATAGATTATTTTTGCAGAAATGAATTTCCATAATCTTAAATTGCATCTTGACAAATTTTTGTTTATGCTGTATAATAAATTCATAAAACAGCCGACATCGACAATGGCTTAAATAAAGGGTTTGCTAAGATTTATACAATTTTTATTCCTTAAAATTACATTTTTGTTAATTGTTTTTTGAGGTCGACAGAAAACACCTCTCAAACCCACTATTATCAAGGCTGTTTTTATTACCTGTTTTACTTCACTCATATAGAGATTGAAACCTCTCTTTGAGCATTTCTTCCAGTCAATTCCTTTCAGTTTTACTTCACTCATATAGAGATTGAAACGGACATAAACTCTGATATAAGATAAATCAACGTAGTAGTTTTACTTCACTCATATAGAGATTGAAACCGCATTAACGGTCATCATCAATTGCAAGATGCAATTGTTTTACTTCACTCATATAGAGATTGAAACAGAACAGACACAGTATTTATACAAGCCTGTTACAATGTTTTACTTCACTCATATAGAGATTGAAACGGATTTTTGTGATCATCTTTTTGTTTTGCTCGTCCAGCGTTTTACTTCACTCATATAGAGATTGAAACGCTCACTACTTATGCTATTAATAGTTTTTGGTGTTGTTTTACTTCACTCATATAGAGATTGAAACATACCAAAGGCATCATTTTTCTCATAATCCCATTCTTGTTTTACATCACTCATACAGAGATTAAGTCAATTATGTACAAAAAAACAGATGTATTCTTTTTTTGATTTTTTGAATACATCTGTTTTTTTATTTATAAAATTTTATTTACTGTAGAATTCATCGAGCGACTTTCAGTCGCTCAAACTTTTTTTGGAAAAAGTTTGACAAAAAACTTTTTTGAACGATTGATGGGCGGGGGCTGCCGCCCCCACACCTCCGTTTCGCTCATTCGAGCGACCAAAGGCTCTGCCTTTGGAAACCGCAAGCTTTTGAAAAAGCTTGACCAAAACTTTTATTTTAGAGATTTCCTTATTTTATTCATCAAAATAAAGTTATTACTTGCTGAAAAAACGCTGTCTGCACTCATAGCTTTCATTCGGAGCAATTTCAGTATAGCCTGTCATATCGGCAGGAAGTGAGAGATTTGGTGCGTCAATCATGGCTGTCATAGGCTCAGGACAGAAATACTTGTTAAATCCTCTGTCATTCCAGATAATCCAGAATTTGTATTCATCTGATACCTCATAGCAGAGCTTTTTGCCGCTTTCTGTATCTGTAAATACTGCACCATGGAATTTTTCTCCGTCAAGGAGCATATCCTCCGCAAAGTACATATCATTATCAACATTCTGAAGAACAGGGCATTTTGTGCCGTTCTTATATTCCATATCCCAGTCACTGAGTTCAAGAAGCTTTTCTGTCGGCAGACATCTTTCATTGAGTTCGCATTTTTTGCCGATTGGCACTTGAATTCTGATATTTTCCTCCTTGCCGCCGTCAGCGAAAGGACTGTTTATAGTAGTATGGGTTGCAACTGATACAGGCATCATTTTATCGGAAAGATTTGTAAATTTAACCGAATAATCCATACCGTTTTCTGAAAGTGTGAAAGTATATTCAGCCTTGAATTTAATCGGGAGTGATGAGAAGAATTCATCGTTTTCATCATAAATGTATTCAGTTTTCAGCCATGCCTTTTTATCGTCTGCGGAATGTTCCTTTACTGTATGCACTCTTTTATGTATAAAGCCATGGATATGGTTATTGTAAGGTGCTTTTTCGTTTACAGGAAGATGATATACTGCATCAGATGTTTTAAGGATACCGTCAGCGAAACGATTGGGGAGATAGAGTGTCGGAAGTCCCCATACTTCAGCAGATTTTTTTATTTCCTCGGCGGGAGTATCTGCTTTAAATCTGAAAAATTCGATGCCGTCCTTTTCATTTCTCAGACGGATAACATTACTGCCTATTTCATAAGCAACAAGAGCCTTGTATCCTCCGGCACAGAGTTCAACGCATGGTGTGCCGTTAAATGCGGTAATTTTTGTATAATTGTCCATTATATTACACTCCTTGATAGTATTTTCGGAAAAATTAAAATTTTCACGCTAATACTATATTATCATATTTTGCGGATTATGTAAATATAAAATTTTGCGGCAAGTTGCCGCCTCCGGTTCGTTGCAAGCCGCTTTCAGCGGCTTAGTTAAGGCAAACGCTTTATTTACTGGCTCGACCGCATTGGTAAATTCCGCATTGTTTACTATTGTTCCCCCAATTAACTATTGAATTTTTCAAGCTGCATAAGCAGTAAAAG
>JBJEQS010000036.1:0-17738 GCA_051881875.1 Oscillospiraceae bacterium | reverse complement strand
GATATATACTTTTCCTCCTCGGAAAGTTCATCTGTGTCATAGCCGTCTGAAGATTTCAGACTGTAAAGATTATGAGCAATCTCCTGAAACTTATCAGGATTTTCATAGTAATATTCATCATATGTATAGATGAAATTCGCAGGACAGTTATCAGAATTTCCCATGGAAAAAAGTCTTGTATTAGCCTGAACAACACAGCCGAAAGCTATCTTGCCGTACGACCAGAAATCTTCCTGTTTTTCATATATTTTGTTAAGCTCATCATTTTTGTATTTTTTAAGCCACTGAGGTTTTTTCAGACGGTTTTGCTTCATGATTTTTTTATTATCCTTGCTCATCTGAATAGCTTTATACATTTCATCAAAGGTTTTCTTCATTAAATCCCTCCCCGTTTGAAATTAATCTGCTGAAAACAAATTCCTGTCCTCAAATTTTTCATAGTATCCTATAACATTGTCGTTTTCATCTCGTACAGCAACCATAAAAACGTCCTGATTAACTCCGTTCCGCTCATTATGGTATGTGTAAAATTTATTGTTTTCCTTGCTTTCGGAAAACCATTTCAGTATTTTTATTATCTTATCTCTTGAATCCTGATTATGACAGTCAAGCAGATTTTTACCAATAAGTGCCTTTCCGCCACGTTTTTCATATTTTCTGACATCCGCATAATTCATATAAACGATTGTATGATTAATGTCACAAAGCACAACTGCCATTTCATCAAGGTCAACTATACTTTTGAACATCTGATTTATATTCATAAAAAAATCCCCTCGCCGCTTAAAGTATCAGCATACAGTCACCAAAGCTGAAAAATCTGTATTTTTCCTCAACAGCCGTTTTATACGCATTCATAGTATTGTCATATCCTGCAAATGCAGATACAAGCATAATCAGTGTACTCTCAGGCAGATGAAAATTAGTGATAAGTCCGTCAATAACCTTGAATTCATATCCCGGATATATAAATATATCGGTATATCCCTCGCATTTATCAATATGGTCATAGAAGTTGCCGACACTCTCAAGAGTTCTGCATGAAGTAGTTCCCACGGCAATAACACGTCCGCCCTCTGCCTTTGTCTTATTGATAAGGTCAGCTGTTTCCTGCGGCATGAAATAATGTTCACTGTGCATCTTATGGTCTGTGATTTCATCTTCCTTTACAGGTCTGAATGTACCCAGTCCCACATGAAGCGTTACATATGCGATATTAACGCCCATTTTTTTAATATCCTCAAGCATTTCATTTGTAAAATGAAGTCCTGCTGTAGGTGCGGCAGCTGAACCAAGCTCCTTTGAATACACTGTCTGATAGCGTTCCTTGTTTTCGAGTTTTTCGGTTATATAAGGCGGCAGAGGCATTTGTCCGATTTCCTCAAGTACAGGGAATATGCTCTCACCCTCATAGAAAAATTCGGCAACTCTGTTTCCGTCATCTTTTACTTCGGTTATAACCGCTTCAAGCAGTCCGTTTCCGAATACAAATCTTGTACCGATTTTCGCTTTTTTACCCGGACGGCATAATATCTCCCACTTATCCTTTCCGCACTGTTCAAGCAGAAGAAATTCGATAAATGTACCATTTTCCTTTTTCTCACCGTAAAGTCGTGCAGGTATTACCCTTGAATCATTGAGAACAAGCAAGTCACCTTTTTTCAGATAACTGCATAAATTATAGAAATGGTCATGCTTTACCATACCGCTTCTGCGGTCGAGATTCATCATTCTTGAAAAGTTTCTCGGTTCAACAGGAGTCTGTGCAATAAGCTCCTGCGGAAGTTCATAATAAAATTCTGATTTTTTCATTTAAATTCTCCAGTCTATTTTTTTATAAAAAATTGTTGACAATAATATAATAACATGATATTATTATAAAAGATAGAGGTGCGGCTGAAAAAAGTAATCTCCGGACAGGATAACCAATCCGTTTAAACAGAGATGAAAGGTGATGCCGCCGAAGAAAACATTCCGGTAAAATGTTTTCTGGGTATATGCTTAACAGGCATATAACTGTCATCATTCATTATGATGGAGAGCTATCGGCATATGAATTTCTGCATATGTCAATATTTCTATTATAATGTCTGATGAACTGGTTTTCAACCAGTTTTTTTAATATTTTAAAAAAATTTTTTTAAGGAGAATGTTATGAAACAGTTTAATGTCGGAATTATCGGTGCAACAGGTATGGTTGGTCAGCGTTTTGCTACGCTTCTTGAAAACCACCCATGGTTTAATGTAAAGGCTCTTGCCGCTTCACCTCGTTCAGCCGGAAAAACATATGAGGAAGCTGTCGGAAACAGATGGGCTATGACAAAGCCAATGCCTGAAGCTATGAAGAATATGGTTATGCTTGACGCAACGGCAGATATTGAAAAAATTGCTTCAATGGTTGATTTTGTATTCTGTGCAGTTGATATGAAAAAAGATGAAATAAAGGCTCTTGAGGAAGCTTATGCAAAGGCTGAATGTCCTGTTGTATCAAACAACTCCGCTCACCGCTTCACACCTGATGTACCTATGGTTGTTCCGGAAATAAATCCTGAACATATCGAAATCATCAAGGCACAGCGTGAAAGACTTGGCACAAAGAGAGGTTTTATCGCTGTCAAATCAAACTGCTCAATCCAGAGTTATGTTCCTGCTCTCCACCCGCTCAGAGAAAAATTCGGTCTTACAAAGGTTCTCGCCTGCACATATCAGGCAATCTCAGGTGCAGGAAAAACTTTTGAAACATGGCCTGAAATGGTTGATAACCTCATTCCATACATCGGCGGTGAAGAAGAAAAGTCAGAACAGGAACCTCTCAAGGTCTGGGGCAGGATTGAAGGCAATGAAATCGTAAAGACTCAGTCACCTCAGATTACTACACAGTGTCTCAGAGTACCAGTATCAGACGGTCACACAGCAGCCGTATTCGTATCATTTGAAAAGAAGCCTTCAAAGGAAGAAATTCTTCAGCTCTGGAAGGAATTCAAGGGCGTTCCTCAGGAACTCGAACTCCCGTCTGCTCCAAAGCAGTTCATCAACTACTTTGAAGAAGACAATCGACCTCAGGCTAAGCTTGACAGAAACCTTGAAAACGGCATGGCTGTTTCAACAGGACGTCTTCGTGAAGATACTCAGTATGACTATAAATTCGTATGCCTTTCACACAATACTTTAAGAGGTGCAGCAGGCGGCGGCGTTCTCCTCGCTGAACTCCTTGCAGCAAAGGGCTATTTTGACTGATAATATCCATATGGATATATGATAAATTTTAATTCGGAAAGGAGTTAAGCTTCACTATGAAAAATACAATTTTTACCGGTGCAGGCGTTGCTATCGTAACACCTATGAACTCTGATGGTTCAGTAAATTTTGAAAAGCTTGGTGAAATCATTGATTTTCAGATTGAAAACAAGACCGATGCCATAATCATATGCGGAACAACAGGCGAATCATCAACTATGACCGATGAGGAACATACAGAATGTATCCGCTTCGCAGTTGAAAGAACTGCCGGCAGAATTCCTGTAATCGCAGGAACAGGCAGCAATGATACTGCTTATGCAGTTGAACTTTCAAAGATTGCTGAAAAGCTCGGTGCTGATGGTCTTTTGGTAGTGACACCATACTACAACAAGACATCTCAGAGAGGTCTTATCGCTCATTTCACAGCTATTGCAGACGCTGTGAATATTCCATGCATACTCTACAATGTACCAAGCAGAACAGGTGTAAACATTGCTGTTGATACCTGCAAAAAGCTTGCTGAACATAAGAATATCGTTGCCATCAAGGAAGCAAGCGGAAATCTCAGTCAGGTTGCAAAGATTATCGCTGAATGCGGTGACAATATTGATGTATACAGCGGAAATGATGACCAGATAGTTCCTGTTATGTCACTCGGCGGAAAGGGCGTTATATCAGTTCTTTCAAATATAATGCCTAAGGAAACTCATGATATGGCTCAGTATTGTCTTGACAATGATTTTGCAAAGGCACAGAAAATGCAGATTGAATATCTCGACCTGATAAATGACCTTTTCATTGATGTAAACCCGATACCGGTAAAGGAAGCCATGAATATTATGGGCTTTGAATGCGGTGAATGCCGTATGCCGCTTTATAAGATGTCTGATGAAAACATAGCAAAACTCAGAGCATCACTTGCAAAGCATGGTCTTGTAAAGTAATATTCAGCTTATAATCAAAAGTTAAATCTGGTAAGCGGACGGAATATATAAACGTCCGCTTATCCTTTAAATTATATAGGATGTGAATTAATATGACAAATATAGCTATATGCGGTGCAAACGGCAAAATGGGAAAGACCATATACCGTCTTGTATCCGAACGTGATGACTGCAAGATTATCGCCGGAATTGACACATATACTGAACAGTATGCCGACTTCCCGATTTTCAGTACACCATCTGAAATGACCGTAAAGCCTGATGTAATCATCGACTTTTCAAATCCTTCATCACTTACATCGCTCCTTGAATACAGTCTTTCAACAGGTGTTCCTGTGGTTCTCGCAACAACAGGATACAGCGATGAACAGATTGCTGAAATCAAAAAGGCATCTGAAAATACCGCTTTATTCTTCTCATGGAATATGTCACTTGGAATAAATCTTCTCTGCGAACTGGCAAAGAAAGCCACTGCCATACTTGGAGGACAGTTCGATATTGAAATTATTGAAAAGCACCATAATCAGAAAATTGATGCTCCAAGCGGAACTGCTCTCATGCTTGCAAACTCCATAAACGAAACTCTTGACAACAAGTACAAGTATACTTATGACAGACATTCACAGCGTAAAAAGCGTGATAAGAATGAAATCGGAATTCATGCTGTAAGAGGCGGTACAATTGTCGGTGAGCATGAGATAATATTTGCCGGTGAAGATGAGGTTATCACTCTCGCACATTCGGCAGCTTCAAAAACAGTATTTGCAGCCGGTTCTGTAAATGCCGCAATTTTCATGAAAGGCAAATCCGCCGGTATTTATGATATGTCAGATATTATATAAAAATTATATTTTTTTAACTAATTTTAAGCAAATTTCAATATTTATATATTAAAATATTAACGTGGGTTCAACAGGAATGTCATATGAATTCACGTTAAATTTGTATTATTATATTTTTTATAAATTCTCTGAAAGGAGCTTTTTTATGAACAGAAAATCATTCTCAAAAGTTGTAAGTGCTGCCTCAATATGTGCTGTTGCCGCAACCTCGATTGTCGGCTCATCATTCTTTTTCAATACAAATAAAGCTCAGGCTGCACAGGATTCAGTAGCTTATACATGGGATACTGTAAGAATCGGCGGCGGCGGTTTCGTTTCCGGTATCGTAACAGGTCAAAAGGCTATGTATGCACGTACAGATGTTGGCGGTGCTTACAGATATGATTATGACAAGGACGAATGGGTTCAGCTTTTCGATTTCATCACTGAAGAAGACCGTGGACTTCTCAGCGTTGATGCAATGGCTATTGACCCGACAGATGATAACACTGTTTATTTCCTTTGCGGCTGTGCATATTTCTCAGCTGAAAAAACTGTAATCTTCAAAACAACTGACGGCGGCAAAACATTTGAGGAATTTGATGTCACAGATATGATTCAGGTTCATGGCAACGGAAACGGTCGTCAGACAGGTGAGTCAATCGCTGTTGACCCTGATAACCCTGATACAATCTACTGCGGCGGTGACGTTTATGCAGGTGATTCATGCCTTATCAAGTCAACTGACGGCGGTAAAACATGGAAAACTGTAAAGAGTTACGGCGACCTCGGTCTTTATCCGGTAGAAATCAAATGGCCTGAGTGGACAAACAATATGCGTCATGCTCTCGATAAAGGCGGCTACAACACTCAGAACGGTATTTCAACAATATACATATATGATGGAAAAGTTTATGTAGGAACATCAACAACAGGCAAAAACAGCGTTGTTGTTGCTGATGTAAAAGACGATAAATTTACAGATATAAGCGGCGACCTTGACAGTGCCAACTATCCCGGCAGAATTACAGGTGACGGCAAGGGAAATATCTTCTTCGCTTTTCAGGGCGGTGTACAGGTAGGTACAGGCGGAACTTCAGGAAGCATCAAAAAGCTTGATACAAAAACAGGAGAAATTACAGATATATCTCCGCTCAAAAATCTTTACAGAACTCAGACAGGAGAATTTGCCGCTCCATCTGAAGGCGGATACAGCGGAATCAGCGTTGACCCTAACAATCCTGACCACATGGTTTCATCAACCTGCGGACTTTTCGCAAATGCTCAGCTTTGGGAACCTTGGACTGAAGATAATTCACCTTGCTGGGGTGATAAATTCTTCAAGACTGAAGACGGCGGCGAACACTGGATTGAAATATCTCCAGGTATAACACCTTTCTGGGGACAGGACCCTATTGCTGACTATCTTGATGACGGCGGTTATGAATGGATTAGAGGCAAGGCAATACACTGGGTTGGCTCTTATGTAATTGACCCTGTTAATCCTGACCGCTCATTCTCAACATCAGGAAACGGTGTATTTGCCTGTGACAACACATGGGCTGACCTCCCTCAGTTCCATTTCCACCCCGATGGCATTGAAGAAGTTGTTTCACTTGACTTCGTAAGCGTTCCAGGCGGTTCAAATTATTCAGCTATCGGTGACTATGACGGATTTATACACAGTGATACAGATGAAATCCCGCCTCAGTATGTACCGAATATGGGTTCAACATCTGCAATCGCTTACTGCCCTTCAAATCCTGATGTAATGGCAAGAACAGCAAACGGCGACGGCAACAACACAGGAACAGGCTACTACTCACTTGATGCCGGCAAAACATGGACAGCATTCACACCTGCCTGCACAGGAGGAAAACTCTCAATCACGGAGCCTGAAAAAGGTACATACAGAATCATAAATACAAGCACAGGCGGGGCTGTAAGTTATTCAGACGATTTCGGAAAAACATGGAAGGAAAGTACCGGCATAAAATCAAATAAAGGTGTTTACACTCTTGTTGACCTCGAAAATCCTAAGTACGTTTATGCTTCAGGTGCTGACCACAACGATTACTGGGCATCAGATACAACAAAAAAAGAACCTACTTTCGCTGAATCACACTACTCATTCTATGTAAGTGATGACTATGGTGCAACATTCAAAGAAACTCAGGTTTGTATGTACGGCTGGGAATCTGTGGGTATGTACACACACACCTGTGACCTTGCATATCTCTCTGAAGGAACTATTGCAATGGCAACAGGCAATAACGGCGTATATATTTTCTCAGATTACGGCGAAAATATGACTCACCTTGAAAATGTTGAATATGCAAAATGTATAGGTTATGGTGCTCCTGAAAAGAAAGGAAATCCTAACACACTTTACATCTACGGCAGACCCGGTGCTGATGATACAGAAGGTGTTTATCGTTCAACTGATTCCGGTAAATCATGGGTATGTATCAATACAGAACATCTCTATGGCGGTACAGGAAACGGCAACTTTCTTGTAGGAGATATGAATGAATTCGGTACTGTATATATGTCAACAGTCGGCTGCGGTATCATATGCGGAAAAATTTCAGATGGTTCTGAACCGATTGTAACTACAACTGAAACATCAGCAGCAGAAACATCAGAACCGCAGAAAACAACTTCTTCAACTACAACAAAGCAGTCTGATACAGCAGAATCAACCACAAAAGTATCCGGCAGCAATGTACAGCCTGCACTTCTCGGTGATGCTAATACTGACAATGAAATTGATATAAGAGATGTTACAATGATAAGCCAGTATATAGTGAAAATGACTGAACTATCCGAACTTGGCTTTGCAAATGCCGATGTAAACAAAGATAACATTGTTGATGTAAAAGACCTTTCACAGCTCAAGAAATACCTCATAAAAGCATTAGCTTCATTCTAAACTTCATAATAAATAAAATCCCCTCTGAATCCATGGATTCGGAGGGGATTTTTTATAAATAACATGAGTTCTACATCATGTTCAATAATAACTACTTCATAATATTGTTAAGTTCATTTGCTACAAGTTCTGCAACAGCAGCTGCACCTGTTTCAGTGAAATGCGTCATGTCAGTATCTGAAAGCTCCGTTGAAATAAGATGATATGTATAAGCCTTATCATATCCTATAGCATTGTAATGATTTACCATAAGAGTGTTCAGGTCAATGCATGGAATATTATAATGAGCCGCAAGCTTTTTCATTGCATCACAGTAATTCTGATAGCTTCCCTCAAATTTTCCGGTTGACTGATTGTATGCTTTAAGACCAAGAACTGTTGTAACGAGTACAGGTTTTCCGCCCTTTTCCAATGCTCCTTCGATATATTTTGCAATATAATATTCAAAACTGCCGTCATCTCCGGGAATTTTATTGCATACAGGTGCATATCTTTCAGCATTGTTATATGCCGAATCATTTATGCCGAACTGCACAAGCAGATAATCTCCGGATTTCATTGAATTAAGTATAGTATCAAGTCTTCCGTTATCATAAAAACTCTTTGAACTTCTTCCGGCTATGGCATGGTTTGCCACATTTACATTATCAACATAATTTCCTAAATATGCTCCCCAGCCCTGCTGCGGTGCATAGCTTGCACGATATGTCTGAACTGTTGAATCGCCTGCAATGAATATTGTGGTCATTTCAGTAATATCATCTGACGGAGGATTGTTTTCATCTTTAATGTATATTTCTGCCGCAGGTTCTTCAGTTTTTTCAATTTTCATCCAGTCAATATTAGGTCCTCCCTCATTCATTGCAGATGTTGTGCGGATAACATTCTTTCCCTTTTCAAGCGGAAGAACTATTCCGACTTCATTCCACTGTGTCCATGCATTTGTCGGGAGAAAATCCTGCAATCTGTAACTGCTTTCTCCATTAACATATATACGCATCTGACGATTTGAAGCACTTCCGTTTGCCACTTTGAATGTGCATAAATAATTGCCTTTCTCCTGAGCATTTACATTCCATTCAATGAAGCTTCCCTCGCAGTTGTCAAGATTGATATAAGCCTCATTTTTGAAGCCATCGTTTATATTTTCCTTTATGCCTTTGCTGAATGTTTCATCTATTGCATAATAGAATGAACTGCAATTCTTATCTGCTTCAAATGGTTCATCAAGGAGTATGCGTTTTTTCATTGCCAAACAATCTTTTTTATCAAAATCACCATCAGCATTTGTATCAGCCATTCTCTTTTCTTGTCTTGAAGCATCATTACTGCACATCATATGCTTTGCAAGAATATCATCGAATATATCAATCACACCATCATTATTGATGTCGCCTGTTGATGATGATATGCTGTCAATGCCTGCTGAAATAGGTTCAAGAAACCATGACTGGCAATCATGACCATTCAGTTCAAACTGCTGTATATTTGCACCTGAATCGGTATACGCATTCTTTACTTCAATTGCACTCCTGTCATTACTGCTCTTTGTAACAATGCAATAACTTCCGTCACTGTTCTGAATAAATTTGAAAAGCTGTGCATCTGAATTTGTATTTTCATATATGCCTATATTAGTGCCGTTATCAGCTTTTCCATATGAAAGGTCAAGCAGATATTTTTCACCGCCTGCGGTCTTACTGTATATATAGTAATATCCGTCACCGGCTGATTTAACGTGCCACAAACCATAATCATCAGAACCGGTTGATGTTTGCTGTGATACATTTGAATTATTTTCAGCATTGCCGTCAATCTTCATATAAAGATTACTGTTTTTATTGCGTATCATAAATACAGCGGACTCATCAATAACAGCACCCTCTTTTCCACCGTCAGTCTTAATCTGAGATGAAGCGAGTTCAGCAAGTTTTTCCGCACCTTTTCTGTTAGGGTGTAAAGTATCTCCGTCCATATAAAGAGCCGTTGTTTCATCCTGTCCGATTGATTTGCAGTAATCAAAGAAAAGATTGAAAAGGTCTATAACCTGAACATTCTGTTCCTGACCTATTTTATCAAGAGTACCGCCGAACCATCTGCCTGTGAGATTAGGATTATTTGTAACATCGGTTGAACGTCCCTGCTGTTTAACGAGTATTACTTTCATACCCTTTGCAGAGGCTCGCTTTACCATTTCTTTCACAGACTCATAATATTCCGTTTCATTGGTATAATTGGGATTTGTATCATTAATGCCTATTGAAATGATGTATATATCCCCTGCCTTGCCGTACTTTTCAATTGTTTCAAACTGTCCTGATGTCATAAAGCCTTTTGCAAACTGACCGCTTGACGCCATATTCCTTACATTCCATGACGAGTCGATATATTTTGAAAACAACTGTCCCCAGCCTGCCTGAACACTTGTATCAAGCGGATAATAGTTGCATACTGTAGAGTCGCCGCAGAACCATACAGTTGGAGGAAGTTCCGCATCATCAGATACCTTTGTTATCTTCAATGCACTTATGGAAAACGGATAACCCTCTTTTCCTGCGGCGGCTCTTATGTTAAGCTGACCGTCTGTAACAGGTATGAGTATTGAATCATATGCGTTATTTCCTGTCATATTTACAATCTGGAGAGAATTTTCCATATAAATACTTGTGCGGTTTGTATTTCCAAGGGTTACCTCAACTCTGTAAAGACCATTCGGCAAATCAACATTAAATGTATTCTGCGAATTGTTCACATCTGTAAACTGAACTGCATCGCTCAATGCACCTCCGCCCGATGCCGCAACATCTTTCACTCCTGCTGTATTGCTGAAACCATATCCCTTTGATTTATCATAACCCTGTGAAGCACTGACAGAAATATATCCGCCCTCTGCATTTGCTCCCAAATCAAAATTCATAACCAAATCAGCGGCATATGATGACTGTACATCAATATTCTGAAAAGGATACACCATAAAAGCTGAACACGCCAGAACAGCCGCTGTCTTTTTGATAAATTCTCTTTTCATATTTATCCCCCTGAAATCAATTCTGTGCCGGAATTGTATATACTACAGGAACCTCCGGCAGACTATATCCTGTACCAAGGAAAAAGCTTGTATTAGGTGCCTGATTGTATGCAACATTTTCAATAGCAACGCCTGTGCGGTACTGTGAATCATGCATAAGCGTTGTAATCTTTGCATCTGTTTCAAATGTTGTTGTGAATACTCTGAGAGATGTTCCGTCATTTGCGGAGAATATCATTTCTTCACGCCAGTCGCCGAAAAGGTCACAGGTTATGCAGGCATTTGATTTTGTAGCATTGTTATAAGCTGCACCATCACCTGTGAATACTCTGTATGCTCCCATCTTTTCAGCCATTGCCCTGTCAAGATTTTCTCTTTCGAGGTCGCCGTCCCACCATACAGCTGAATTCATACTCCACTTAGCAGTTTCAGACCATGTTTTTCCTGTCTGTTCAATCTTATTGGTAGAAGGATTATAAGCATAAAGCAGATTATCTGCAACACTTGAGAATTCCATGCCTGCATAATCAGATGTAATATTGAGAGCGATACCTCTGCCGACATCTCCTCCGCCGTCCACACGCCATATAATCTCACCTGTCTTGGCATCATGTACTTCCGCACACTTTGTTTCTTCATGCACCTGAAATACTTCCAGACCGGCACGTTCAGGAATAAGGTCGCCAGCCTGCATACAGTCGCCATGACCAAGCTTTGTACTCCATAAGCCCTTGCCGTTATCATCAATACAGCATGAACCATAGATAATTTCATCTTTTCCGTCATCATCGACGTCCATTACGGCAAGACTGTGGTTGCCCTGTCCATAATATGCATTTGATGAATCATTGCCAGTATCGAACATCCAGCGTTTTACAATTTTCTTATCCTTTACATCATAAGCCGCAATGGCTGTTCTTGTATAGTATCCACGACAGAATATTGCTGAAGGCGTCTGTCCGTCAAGATATGCAACTCCTGCAAGGAATCTGTCAACTCTGTTTCCGTATCCGTCACCCCAGTCTGCAACATTGCCTCTGCCCGGCTCATAATCAATAGTAT
Source organism: Oscillospiraceae bacterium (assembly GCA_051881875.1). Lineage (GTDB taxonomy): Bacteria > Bacillota > Clostridia > Oscillospirales > Ruminococcaceae > UBA5884. Next base: position 5,711 of record JBJEQS010000036.1, on the reverse strand, counting down.
CAAGAGCCGCACCCGTAAGACCATCGAACAATGTGAGATATTCATTTCCTGTCAGAATTCTTCCGTTTGAGCCACGGTAATCCGCTGACGCATTTCCAATAGCCTTACCTGTTCCGTCAACTGTTCCGTCAGATGTCTTGCACATCATTTCAGCCTTGCCGTCACCATCAAAGTCATATACCATGAACTGTGTATAATGAGCCCCTGCACGAATATTCTTTCCGAGGTCAATTCTCCAGAGCTGACTGCCGTCAAGCTTATAGCAGTCAAGGAATACTGTTCCTGTATATCCGTCTTTGGAGTTATCCTGAGAATTTGACGGGTCCCATTTGAGAATAATCTCATATTCGCCGTCACCGTCCACATCTCCGACAGAGCAGTCATTCGGGGTATATGTGCAGGTTGAGCCGTCGGGCATTGTCTGGTCACTTGGTTTATTTAACGGAATATCCATATAAGCACCTGACTGACCGCTGTTCTTTGTACCGAGTACAATTGCCGCATTGCCTCTTTCAACGCATTTGCCGTTCATATATGTATCAACAGTAATCGTATCAGCCGCACTTGCACCTGCTATAAGGCAGTTTGTTGCTTCAGATGATGCAATTTCCTTTACAAGAGTGCCGTTCTGATACACCTTGAATGTTGTATTTTCTTCATCTGTTGCAAGACTTCTCCATGTAACAAGCATACCATTTCCGGTATTAGCCGCAACAACACCTCTGTCAAGAGCCTCCATCTGTCTGCCTACTCCGAAAGTACCATTATGACCGCCTGATGAAGAATCAGGAACACCCTTAATAGCTTCAATAGGAGTTGATGGACTTGGCTGTTTATCTGATTTTTCAACTCTGATATAATCAATATTTGGTGCACCATCAGCTGTGAGAGATACCGCTGTAAATCTGTTTACACCTTTCTTCAGCGGAATATACAGAGTTTCCTCTGACCATTCAGTCCATGCACCTGTCGTCTTTCCCTCTGATTTCCAGTATGACATCTGATTGCTTACTTTTATGGACATACCTCTGTCAGCATTACCGCCGTTTGCATATCTGATAGTAACTGCATATATGCCGTCTGATTCTGCGTAAATATTCCATACAGCGTCAACACCCTCGGCATTTGCAAGGTTTAAATATGCATCACCTGAAAATCCTGCATTTGTATTTTCTGCAATTCCATCAGAATATATCGCATCTGTACCGAAATATGTTCTGAATGATGGTACATTCTGCTTTATGAGTTCGCCGTTTCCTGTGAGAATGTATTTATGAAGTCTTATTGCATCTTTTATTGTAAAATAATCATCACCATCAACATTTGCGGCGTGTTTCATATGTTCTGTCGCATTGTTTTTCAATGAAATATGCTTCATAAGTATATCATCGACATAGTTTATTATACCGTCATCATTCAAATCCCCTGCACTGAATGAGTCGCCGTTAACAGTGCATACAGTTTCATCAAGTTCATTCATTGCAACATAGTCAACGGGTATAATCTGCCAGTCCTGACAGTTTACACCATTCACTTCCCATTGCTGAACATTTGCACCGTCAGAGGTTTCGGCATTTACAATTTCAACCGCCTTGGTATCATCTGATGATTTTACAAGCAGTTTGAAACTTCCGTCAGAATTTGCAGAAAGCTTGTAAAGCTGATTATCAGCACCTGTATCCTCATATATACAGATATTATTTACAGATGAATCCTTGCCATCTCCGGTATTAAGCAGACAGTTTTTACCGCCATCAACCATTGAATAAATCTTACAGTATCCGTCTTCTGTTTCAACGATACGCCATGTATTTTCCGAACGGCAGTCCGATGCTCCCCATTGCTGAACATTAGTTCCATTGGCGGTTTTTCCGCCCTCAACATTGAGGTAACTTCCGCTGTTAACATTTTTAATAAGATAAGTACCGCCAAAGCTTTCAGCTGATGCTTTTGTAAATTCCTTATCCGATATTATTGGTATGGAAACAAGCATCATAAGTGCGGCAAGAAATGCTTTTATTTTTTTCATATACCCACTTCCTTAAATAAATATTAATTTCAAATACATATAAAACTTATAATATATTATAACATATTTTTTGTATATTTTCAATGCATTTTTGCACTAAAAAAATGTATTATTATATCATATATCAAAATACTGATTAAAAATTATAAATAACAGGCATATATTCAAACATAAAAAAATACAACAGGCGGATTATTTATGTCCACCTGCTGTATAATATTTATCCAAAGATGCTATTATGCTCTCTTTACAAAATATTCCTCATACCATACGAGGAATGTATATATCGTCCATACCTTTCTCCAGTTGTCAGAATTGCCGTTTACATACTCATCAAATACAGCCTTTATTTCAGAAACATTAAAGAACTTTTCAGCAATATCGCTTCCGAAAAGCCTTACAACGTCCTGATTGTATCTGCTGTCAGCAAGCCATATACGTATGGGAACGATAAATCCGAGTTTCTTTCTGAATGCAATTTCATCGGGAAGAACCTTTGCAGCAGCTGTTCTGAATGCAACCTTGTTCTGTTCAGCATTTACCTTGTATTCAGACGGCATTCTTGATGCAATATCAAAAATTCTTCTGTCTGTAAGCGGCATACGGATTTCAAGACCTGCGGCTGTACTCATCTTGTCAACATTGAGGTAAATATCGCCTTCGAGCCATATCTGTATATCAACATCTGACATCTTTGTAAGCGGGTCAAGTCCCTCTGTTTCATCATATATGTACTTGACAAGATTAATCGGCAGAATGTCGGGATTATAGCTTTTCAGAATTCTCTGCTTTTCGTCCTCTTTCATGATGTTGGTATTGCCAACATAGAAAGTCTTGAGATTATCGCCGTATCTTTCAGCATTGCGGTACATATTGTATCCGCCGAAAAATTCATCAGCTCCTTCTCCCGAATAGCATAATTTTGTATGCTTTGCAGTTTCATTGCAGGCAATTGCAAATACTATCGCAGATGCATCACCCAAAGGCTGTTCCATATTATACATTACATAAGGAACTATATCAAAATATGCCTCCGGAGTTATAAGACATCTTGAATTTTCTCTGCCGAGAATATCCGCTGTCTGCTTTGCAAGAAATGATTCATCAAATCTCTCATCATCATATCCGCATGAGTCAGAAACTGCGGCATCTGACATTGCAAGCACATATGATGAATCAACACCGCCTGACAGGAATGATTCTGCTGTTTCTCCGTCCTCTTTTACTTCTGTCATAATGTTTTTTAAAGTTGTATGTATTTCATCAGCCCAACTGTCAAGTGTAACCGATTTATCCGGCTTGAATTCAGGCTTCCAGTATCTCTTTATATCAAGCTTGCCGTTCTGCCATATGAGATAACAGCCGGGCATAAGCTTTTTTACACCTTTAAAGAATGTATCTTCACCTGCAACATATGTCAGTGTAAGATATATCTGGAGCATATCCGTATTGATTTCCTTTTTGAATTCAGGATTTTCAATAATTGTGCGGATATCATTTCCGTAAAGCAGATTATTTTTTTCCGAAATATAGTAATAAAACGGCTTTGTTCCGAAATGGTCTCTCATGCAGAAAAGTTTGTCTTGTGTATCATCATATATGGCAAATGCAAACATACCATAAATATGTTCTGCCATATCATATTCCCATTTTTCATAAGCCTTTAAAATTATTTGCTTTTCACGTTCATCTCTTGGAAGATTTTTCGCAATATCAAGCTCACTGCAAAGCTTATCACAGTTTCTTATATGACCTCTGTAAGCTTTTATCTCTGTCATAAAACGCACCTCTTACAATTATAAAAATTTACCTGTATAAGAAAAATATATTCAGGCTGTCAAATCAATAATACCACTTATATCATGTTTCGTCAATATTCATATCATAAAAAATATTTGATTTTATCCGCAAAATATGCTATAATATTTCCGTACCGTACATAATACGGCATAGTTGGTATAAACGGAGATGAATTGTTAAAATGCTTACACTTGATAAAATCTATCATGCCCGTTATATATTGAAACAGGTTGTCAGAAAAACGGATTTAATATCCGCACCAAAGATAAATCCTGATTCAAACATATATTTAAAAACCGAAAATCTGCAAATTACAGGTTCATTCAAGGTTCGTGGAGCATATTATCGTATGTCACAGCTTAGTGACGAAGAAAAGGCTCATGGAGTAATTGCCTGCTCAGCGGGAAATCATGCTCAGGGCGTTGCACTCGCCGCACAGAAAAGCGGCATTAAAGCAGTAATATGTCTGCCTGACAGTGCCCCTATCTCAAAGGTTGAAGCTACAAGAAGCTATGGTGCTGAAATATGCCTCGTAGACGGTGTATATGATGATGCATATGCCGAAGCACTCAGGCTTAAAGACGAAAAAGGCTACACCTTTATCCACCCTTTTGATGATGAAGATGTAATTGCCGGTCAGGGTACTATCGGTCTGGAGCTTATCGAACAGCTTGACAATATGGACGCTGTTATCGTTCCAATCGGCGGAGGCGGTCTTATATCAGGCGTTGCATTTGCAGTAAAAGCCCTTAATCCTAAGATAAAAGTATACGGCGTACAGGCGGCAGGTGCTCCGAGTATGCTCAATTCAGTACATAATAATGAAATTTTAAGGCTTGACAGCGTATCAACAATCGCTGACGGTATCGCTGTAAAAGAACCGGGGCAGAATACATTCAGATACTGCTCGGAATATGTTGATGATATTGTAAGCGTTACCGATGATGAAATATCAGCCGCAATACTCGCACTTATCGAACAGCATAAGCTTATAGCCGAGGGTGCCGGTGCAGCAGCCGTAGCCGCCGCCATGTTCAATAAGCTTCCAATCAAGGGCAAAAATACTGTATGTCTTGTTTCAGGCGGCAATATAGATGTTACAATCCTTTCAAGAGTAATCAAGAGAGGTCTGCTCATGTCAGGACGTTCATATTCACTGAATATCGAACTCATTGACAAACCGGGACAGCTTATGGAGGTTTCAAGAATTATATCCGAACTCGGCGGAAATGTAATCTCAGTACATCACGAACGTGCAAATGAGGGTTCAGCTGTAAACGGCTGTTATTTGAGAATAGGTCTTGAAACAAGAAACTATGAGCATATTCAGCAAATCAGAAAAGGTCTTTCAGACCATGGATTTAAAATAGACGATTAATGAAAAGAGGTTTTTTCAATGATTAATAAAATTTATACACCTGACGCTCCGCAGGCAATAGGTCCGTATTCACAGGCTGTCGTATGCGGAAATATGGTGTACACATCGGGACAGATTGCGATAAATCCTGCTACAGGAAATGTTGAAGCTGATACAATTGAGGGACAGACAGAACAGATTATGAAAAATCTCGGTGCTGTACTTAAAGAAGCCGGAGCATCATTTGAAACAGCTGTAAAGACAACCTGTTTCCTCGCTGATATGAATGATTTCGGAGTATTCAATGAGATATACGGAAAATATTTCACATCAAAGCCTGCAAGAAGCTGTGTTGCTGTGAAAACTCTGCCTAAGAATGTTCTTGCAGAGGTTGAAGTGATTGCTGCTGTAAAAGCTTGATTTTACATAATAAAATCCATATTCAACAGGTTTATTTATGTAGGGGCGAACATTGTGTCAAGAGTAAGATAGTTTACACTTTGTGCAAGCACATGGTTTACACAT
>JBJEQS010000035.1:0-4072 GCA_051881875.1 Oscillospiraceae bacterium | reverse complement strand
AAGACTGGCGAATATAGTTCGCCATTACAAAATAAATCTATCGAACTCACGTTAAGTAGCAAGTTGAAATAAATCCAACTCAAAACAAAACAAGGGCAGATGTATTTTAAAAGTACATCTGCCCTATTTTTATATGCTGAATATCATTATCAGCATTTTATCCGTTATATCAGAAAAGCTGTCCTTCAAGTTTAAGTTTCTCCTTATGCGGAAACTGCTTGTCAAATTCTTCTGCTTCTTCCTCATCAACAAAATATCCCTGCGGTGTGGCATATTCACCTGTTATACCATCAAGATAGTTCGGTATCAGTTCCTTGCAAAGAAAAAATGATGCGTCCTCGCCCTCCGGCAAACCATGATAGCGGATACCATACTCACTGGCATATGTGAAGCCGCTTTTTCCGTAAAAATCAATATTGCCCTCAAAGCATACTGCTCCTGCACCAAGCTTCACAGCCTGTTCAAGCGAATAGTCAAGCAGAATTTTGCCGTATCCCATTCTTTTGAATTCAGGTGCTATGCATATAGGCCCCATTGTCATTATCGGAATATCTCTGCCGTCATCTGCTTTTATTACAGCTTTCATAAACATATTCTGTCCTATGATTCTGCCGTTTTTAACCATTACAAAATCAAGTTCCGCAACAAAATCCGCATCGTTTCTCAGCTGATTAAGCACATAATGCTCCAGACAGCCCGGACGGTATACATTCCAGAATGATTCTCTTACCAGATTTTCAACTTCACGATATTCTTCTTTTTTCTCCAAACGGATAATATAGTCATTTTTATTCATTGTTAATTCCTCCTGATAAATTGTTGACCGTCAATTTCGGGAGGTCTGCATTGAGATTGTATGCCGTAACCTCCCGATTACGCTGCAATCTCCGGTGTGTTTGTCTTTTTCAAAAAGCAATCTCCTGTTTAATAAATTTTTTTATAATCCAATACATACTCGGATTAATTTTATTATACCAGTATTAACAGAAAAAGTCAATAATTTTTTCAAATGATATTTCTTCTTTTTCAATATCTTCTTCAATATTCTTTCCGCATAATGTAATCATATATTTATCATTCAGCGGATATGTAAAAAATTTGCAGTCAAGTGAGTTATCCAGCACATTGAATGTATTGAAATGCATTGCCGCAAATCCTGTTCCAAGCATTTTCACATATGCCTCCTTTGATGTCCATACACGACAGAACATTTTTTCTTTTTCATCTGAATTCTCTATAACACCTGCTTCATATTCTGTGAAAAATCTCCTTGCAACCCTGATATTGCAGGCTGTTTTCTCAATATCTATTCCAATCGGCTCGGAATTCTCCGCAAATACGATATATTCTCCTGAGTGGGATAATGAAAAATGATACTGCGGATAATCATTGACATATGGCTTTCCGTATTCATTATATCCGAATGAAATATCTCTCGTTCCATATTTCTGTGAAAACTTATATCTTACAAGCAGTTCTGCAAACAATGATATTATTTTCTTCTTATCATGGCGGTACCTTTTTATTTTCTCCTGACGTTCCTCTGAAATATATTTCATATACTTTTCATACTCCTGAAACGGCACTGATAAATCGGCATATACTGCGGTTATTTTCATATAATCACCTCATGCTCATATATTCTCCCATAATAAATAATATCATATACTGAATTGATATTCAATACGATTAATATAAAAATTATCCCAATTTTTTTTATAATACCTTATAAAACCATATCCGCATGAAAATTTATGCACTCCGTATGGCATTAAAGTATTGAAAAAATATATATTCTGTGCTATACTAAAAAAGCTGAATGATAAATTATTCAGACTTATAAAGAAACGGAGTGTTAAAATGACAACCAATGTATTCCCCCTGACATTTCAGTCACATATAGTTTTCTGCGTAATCGCTGTAGCTTTCTTCATATTCCAGTTTACAAGAACAAAAGCACCGTACCAGCTTCTTACTGTTTTTGCTGTACTCGGCACATTGCTTTTATATGTAAGCGACAGCAAAGTTGTTTTCTATGGTACGGGAATATTTGAACTTATCATGCTTATTGCAATCGCTGTATCCTCTGCAATGACCAGAAAAAAGGAAAAGACAGATGATACTCAAAAGGCGGAGGCTTCTGAAAATGAAAACGGTAATTCTTGACTGGCAGACAGTAACCAATAATGGTGATATATCCGAAAAATGCTTTGATGAATTCGGTGAAACTGTGGTTTATCCGCTTACCCCAAATGAACTCGCCGCTGAAAGAATCGGTGATGCTGACGCTGTTCTCTGCAATAAAGTTCTCATTACAGCTGATGTAATCGAACAATGTTCCAATCTGAAATACATCGGTCTTTTCGCAACAGGATACAATAATGTTGATATTGAAAAGGCAACGGAAAAGGGCATTGCCGTATGCAATGCTGGAAGTTATTCCACAAATGCTGTCGCACAGCAGACCTTTGCATATATCCTTGAACATTACAGCAGAATTGCTGAATACAATAAAGCTGTTGCTGATGGTGAATGGATTTCCTCTCCGACTTTTTCATATTTTCCATACCCTACATATGAATTATCAGGAAAAACTCTCGCAGTTATCGGCTTTGGCAGTATCGGTAAAAAAGTCGCTGAGATAGGTTCTGCTTTCGGTATGAATATTATCATATCAACAAGAACTATCCCCGAAAATTGTCCTTATGAAATTGTTGATATTGATACAGCTTTTGAAACTGCCGATATTCTCACGCTTCACTGTCCTCTTACCGAAAAGACAAAAGGTCTTGTATGCCTTGACAGAATTAAAAAAATGAAAAAATCTGCAATTATCATAAATACCTCACGGGGCGGAACTGTCGTAGAAGCTGACCTTGCATATGCCCTTAATAACGGACTTATCGCAGGAGCAGGTCTTGATGTGCTTAATACAGAGCCTATGGCGGAGGATACTCCTTTAAGAAATGCTGAAAACTGCTTTATCACACCGCATACCGCATGGGCAGGCTTTGAAACCAGACAAAGACTTGTCAGGATTGCTGTGAATAATCTGCGTTCCTTTATAAACGGAACACCGGAAAATAAAATTAACTGAAAACGGAGCGACTTAAATATATGTCTAAAATTTCTGAAAAAAAGAGAATAGTTATAAAACTCGGAACATCAACTCTTGCACATTCAACAGGCAGACTTAATCTCAGACGAGTAAACAACCTTGTAAGAGTTATATCTGACCTCCAGAATTCCGGCAGGGAAATTATAATTGTATCATCAGGCGCTATCGGTCTTGGCATGGGAAAGCTCGGCATGAAGAAAAAACCTGTTGATACTCCGTCAAAGCAGGCTGCGGCGGCTGTCGGACAGTGCGAACTCATGTATATGTATGACCAGCTTTTCGGAGGCTATAATATACCCGTTGCACAAATTCTCCTCACTAAAACAATCATTGAGAATGAACGCCGCAAGAACGTTGAAAATACCTTTGAAAGACTTATTGAAATGGGAGTAATTCCGATTGTAAATGAAAATGCTACTGTCGCTATTGATGAGCTTGAACTCGAAATAGGCGAAAATGACTCCCTCTCTGCAATAGTTGCGGAGATTGCAAATGCTGATTTGCTGATAATACTTTCCGATATTGACGGACTTTACAACAAAGACCCTCATTCAAATGCTGATGCTGAACTTATACCTGTTGTTGAAAAAATAGATGAATATATCGAAAATATTGCAGGCGGTGCAGGCTCATCACTCGGCACAGGCGGTATGTCAACAAAGATTAATGCAGGAAAAATCGCCGCTGAAGCAGGTATTGACATGGTTATCATGAATGGTGACAATCCTGATAAACTTTATGACCTCTTTGAAAACAAACAGGTCGGAACAATTTTCATTGCAAATAATTAACATGAGTTCAACAGAAAAAGTTTTTTCGGCAAGTTGCCGCCTCCAGTTTTAAGTGTCAACCTTGTTAATATTTTCGGGTAAGTAAAAAATGTACCAATAAAGCTATATAACGAAACTAAAAGTTTTTGCCCAGCTTTTTTCAAAAAGCTGGTGGTTTCCAAAG
>JBJEQS010000034.1:0-4089 GCA_051881875.1 Oscillospiraceae bacterium | reverse complement strand
CAATTTTGCATTTTGGGTAGAAAATGTGTCAAGGGATATTGACAATATCAGTTTGTGCGAACGCAGTTCGCAAAACAGGAACAGTAAAATTCCCATGAAACCGCAACGGGCGACCAGTGGTCGCCCATACAGAATAAGCCATCGAACTCACGTTAAGTATTTTATTTTATCCAAGCGGTCGGGTAGGTAAAAAATGCACCAATAAAGATAAGCAACGAAACCAAAAGTTTTTGCCCAGCTTTTTTCAAAAAGCTGGTGAACTTTTGGCAGACTTAAACTGTATATATTAATGAAAGCTTTCAGAACAAAGGAAAACGAGGTGAAAAGATGAGCGAAATAAGCAACGATTTTAACAGATATGTAGAACAATATCAGACAGCACTTTCAAGATTATGCTGTAATCTGTGCGGAAATTACCATGACGCTGATGATTTGTTTCAGGAAACATGGCTAAGGGCTATCCGTTCATATGAACAGTATGACAAGTCAAAAAATTTCGGAAAATGGCTGTTTTCAATCTGCATAAATACATATAAAAATAACTGTGCAAGGGCATACAACAAAAGGATTGTGAATTTCAGCACAAGCGATGAAAAGGATATATTTCTTTCATCTGTCCCCGACAAAAGCACTCAGAATGAGGAATATAAGGAACTTATCAGAATTATCAGGGAGCTGCCCGAAAAATATAAAATAGTGCTTGCTCTGAGATATTTCAATGATTATTCCGAAAAGGACGTATCAGAAATACTAAAAATCCCTGTTGGAACAGTCAAATCCCGTCTTAACAAGGCTAAGACGTTAATTAAAAGGAGGTTTGCATTATGAAAAAAAATATTGATAACAAAAAGCTTGATGAAATGCTTGAGAATATTTATAAATCCGAGCCGTCACATACTTTTCAGTACAACAGCAGTTATGTATCTGAAAAGCATACGGAAACTGCCCAAAATTCCGAATATGTGGTAAGCGGTGTTGAGCATATCCGAAAAGGAATATCCCCTGCCAAATTCGTATCAATAGCCGCCGCCTGCATTATAGCGGTGACATCTGGGGCTGTATATCTCGGAAATCATGTATCAACGGGCGGATATTCCTCTCCTGCGGCACAGTCGGATATTTCAGATATAACCGATGAAGCCGATATTTCAGAGGAAAAATCCCTCTTTGATAAGTACCTTGAGGAATTTGAATATGAAATAAGCAATTTTGACTATGAATGTATAAAGGTTACTCCAAATGCCGAACCAAACAGCTATGAGGAAAGTCAGAACTATATATATAGTGACATATGCCATGATGTGAATATAGTACCTGCATATGAAAATTGCAGTTTCATTGATACAGATGGTTCAAGTCAGAGTTTTGCTGTAACTGATGAGGAGTTCTATTGCTATATAAAAAAGATAGATGTGCCGATTTCTGAAAATGAAGCAACTAAATTTTATACAAGACAGTCATATCTTGTATGGAAAGATGCAGACGGAAATATTACCAAGATAAGACCATCAGCAGAAAAGGTTACTGCTGATGAGCTTGAAAACAAGCTTGACTGCAATTATGATATTGATATTCCGCAAAAGGTTGACAGCCTTTTGAATGACTTATCTGATGAAAGCAAGGAAGTATATATTAATGATATACTTGTAAGACCTGCTGTTGCAGAAGAAAACCGCAATGGTGAACCTAAAATATCAATAGTATATAATTATTATGTATATGTAAATTTCAACGGACAGCTTGTGCCTGTCAATGCGGAAACAATGTGGTATAATTCAACATCAATAATGGAATTTGATGATTCATACAAGGCAACAAAAAATATTCCGTTTTTTGATGGTCAGCTTGATAATGGTCATGTAATACTGAAAAAAACATTTTTCTGGGACTGCTCCGGCGATGAACCTGTTGATATATCATCATATATAGCAGAACTCAATAATAATTACTGGCTTGAAACCGCTGAACGCTCTAAACCTGCTGAAACATCTGAAACTATTGAAACCACCGAAACTTCTGAAATTTCTGAAACTATTGAAACTACCGAAACCACTGAAATTATTTCAGATGATAAGCCGTTCTGTTTCTCTGATTTGGCGGATATGGACGAAGAAAGTATAAACGCTCTTATTGAAAAATACGGTGACGCTTTACAGCGTACCGAAACAGGCTTTACCCTTTGCAGTTACTGTCTTGAGCAGAATGGATTTGACATTTCAACAATTGAAATATATACTGATGCTTATTTCAATGATTGTCCTGATTTTAACTCTACAAACCATGACATTGAAATAAATGAAAGCAATTATACTCTGAAAGTGCATTTCCCGAATCAATCTGAAAATGTATCCGATGAGGAAAAGGAAATGAACGAGAAATTCCATAACTGTCCATGGGCTGAACTTATTCTCGAATAATTTTTATTAAAAAAATATCCTCCGTACCATATAAAAAGGCGGTCAGTTAATTCTGACCGCCTTTGCTGTTTATTGTTTTCCTGCAATTTTGTATTCATCACCATCATGGTAATACGGACATTTTTTATAATGTCCCTGCATAAATCTTGCATATTCATCTTCATCAAGATTCATTTCGCAGGTATAACATTCCAGTTCATCATCATAGCAGCAATATGCACAGGTATCACAGTCATTCATTTTATTTCACCCTTTATAACATATTTTTTTCAAGCCATTTCTTAGCATATGAGCATACCGCTTCTGCCTTGCCGCCTTGTTCTGCTATTTTATCAGCAGCAAGCTGTACAAGCTGTCCGGCAATGCCCTGACCTCTGAGTGAATCATCTACAAAAGTACGCTCAATGCAGAATACACCTTTTTCTCTTTCAGGGAAAATAATTTCTGCAATGACCTTTCCGTTTTCATCTTCTTTGAAAATTCTGTTTTTTTCAATCTGAAAATCCATATAAATACGTACTCCTTTTTTCTTATTTTCTAATCAATCAAATCATTTTGAAATCTTGACAGATGCTCAAAAGGAAGAATCTGTCTGCCGCAGAATAATCCGCAGCCGTCATTTATTCTGTAATTATCTATCGCACGAAACATATTTACATCAATTTCAGAAAGTTTAAGGTTCTGGAGTTTCTGTATGCGTTCATAAGCTTCATCAAAACAGATACATTCTCCGAAAGGAATTTCATTTCTTCTGGCACGTTCCTCGTCCTGTCTTTTCTCATATCCGAAATGATTGGCACTGCCGATTTCCGCATGGTCGTCCATATCCTTTGTTCTCAGCTGGACTTCTGTATAGGAACGTGAAAAATTATCATAAAAGGTGATATGAAGCGACTGATAGCCCAGTGGTCTTGCATTTACGATATAATCCCTGTAATACGGGCGGACATATTCGTCCATTCTTTCTGAAAAATTATCAGAATAAATACCCGATGGTTCAGCGGTAAAACCTCTTTCTTCAAGAAAATGCGGGAGAATATTTGCAATCTGATACAGATAATCAAGTTCTGTTTCCTTTGGATTCTGGCTGTCGTTCATATGGCATTTCGGCAGAGATATTACAATTCTGTAGGCGATAATATCCCTGAAGCATAAAAGTCTGTTTTTTATCTCCATTTCGGTAGGAAATTTATTATTTTTCCTGTAATAGTTATATACATATTCAACGATATATCCGTTGATTTTTTCTTCTGCTCTTATGAGCGATTTTATTCTGCCTTTAAATGTAAATGCAAGGAACGGATATTCCTTTGTCATGTATTTATAAAATTCTTTGATTCGCTGGGACTGAGATGTCAGGAAGTCATTATGTTCAAGAATTTCCATTATCTGAATAAGGATATTGCAGTGTGCCAAATCCACATGATTTCCTGTCTGCTTTGCATGAGTTTTCAGGTCTGATGTGTATTGATGAAGAATTTTCAGCACTGTATTTCCGGAATATAAATAATCATTCAAGCTTATCATAAATACCTCCTGCATAATTAACATACTTTTATATTATTATATCAAATCAGTGCGTCAAAGTCAATGAAATATGTTTAATGTCACACGCAGGGTTTTTGAATGAGTAAACAAATTATGAATAAATCAATAATATTTAAGGTTTCTT
>JBJEQS010000033.1:0-17985 GCA_051881875.1 Oscillospiraceae bacterium | reverse complement strand
GACCATTGGTCGCCCGTTATAGTTTACTGAAAATTTCATCAGGCGGCTGAAAGCCACTCAAATTTTCCAGCTTTTTGAAAAAAGCTGAGCAAAAACTTTTGATTTCACTACTTTTTTGATAATATGATTTTGTGCCTACCCGACCGCTTGAATAAGGTTGATAGTCAAAACCGGAGGCGGCAACTTGCCGCTTAAAGCAATGAAACAGCGTCCTTGATTTTCTTTTCAAGAGCCTGTTTGCCATATACATCAACCTGAGCCTTATTCTTTTCACCATGAGTAAGACAACCGGCTCCTCCAATACAGCCGCCTGTACACGCCATGCCTTCTATGAAATTGGCATCAAGCAAATTTCTGCTTTTCTTCATCAATGCAGTACGACAGGCTTCAATTCCATCACATACGCATGATTTCACTTCAAAATCAATATCCTGTTCTTTCAATGCTTCTGCAACTGCATCCGAAAGTCCTCCGCTTCTTGCAAATATTCTTCCAAAATATGATGCATTGTCAAGAACATCTTCTTCAAGCTGTGTAATATCTATATCTTTGCTGTCAAATAAAGCCTGCAATTCCTCAAATGTCATTACAGCATCAACATAAGGACGTACTTCCTCCGATTTTGCCTCTGCCTTTTTGGCTGTACATGGTCCTATAAATACAATTTTCGCATTTGGTGTGGTATCCTTTATATATTTTGCAAGCATAGCCATAGGGGAAAGATTATGGGAAATATGCTCGCTGAGTTCAGGAAATGCAGATTTGATATATGCCTTGAATGCCGGACAGCATGAGCTTGTTAAAAAGCCTTTTTCTGCAAGTTCTCTTGATTCTGAAAGTGCTACCATATCAGCACCGAGTGCCGCTTCAACCACTGTGTGAAATCCAAGTTCCTTTAATCCGCTTATAATCTGTCCAAGCTTTGCATATGTAAACTGACTTGAAATTGATGGTGCAACTACGGCATATACCTTAAAATCCTTGCCCGAATTACTTGCTTTTAACATATCAATTACATTGAGTATATACGATTTATCCATTATAGCACCAAACGGACACTGATATACACAAGCTCCGCATTGAATACATTTCTGTCTGTCAATTGATGCGGCATTTTCAGAATTTATCGAAACTGCCTTTACCTTGCAGGCATTCTGGCATGGACGCTTATGATTTGCGATTGCACTGTATGGACAGACTTTTGCACACTGACCACATTCAACGCATTTTGATTTATCTATATGTGCAACGTGATTATGGTCGAATGATATTGCTCCTCGCTTGCATACATCTTCACAGCGATGGGCAAGACAGCCTCTGCATGAATCTGTAACCTCATATCCGGCGGCGGGACATTCATCACAGGCAATTTCTATAACCTCGATAATATTGGGATTTTCAGAATTTCCGCCCATTGCAAGCTTTACTCGTTCAGCAAGTATGGCACGTTCCTTATATACACAGCATCGCATTGTAGGAACATTCCCCGGAACTATCATTTTAGGAATATCAAGAAGATTTTCAAGCAATGTATCATTCCAAGCCTGTCTTGCGACTTCCCTGAGGACTTTATATTTAAGGTACTGTACTTTTGTATCAAATTTTCTCATACTAACATTTACCTTTCTTTGCTTAAATAATAAAACACTCAAAGGGGATACTTTTTATCAAGTCCCCCTTGCTTTATTTTAATGTGAATCAGATATGTTTATTTTTGTAGGGGCGACCATTGCGGTTTTATTGGAATTCGGACGGGCGACCAGTGGTCGCCCCTACATGATTATAACATCAAGCTGTAATATTTTCAAGTATTGCTATAATCAAAAATAGCTTACCTTAATTCTCTTGCCCATTTTCTGCAATGCCGCTGAAAGCTCCTGTACCAGATTCATCTTTATATTGAAATTAATCGGCAAATCAGGATTCTGATGTGCAGGATTTATCGCTCTGCCTACATAGAAATTTATATCAGTTGCTTCCTCAAACAACAGCTGACATATAAGTGATGCACCATCTCGCTTGAAGCTCCACTGTTCGTACGATTCATTATCTTTAAGATAATCTTTTGCGTATTCAAGAACCTTATTCACAGTTATAACTCCCTCTGTAACAAGGTCAACGCCCTCTATTTCTGCTATCGGCGGAACATCACTGCGTTCAAAGCTCAGGCTTGCCTTAATCGGCTTATTGAGCCATTTTGCCGCAATTGATGATGTAGTTCCTCCGCATATGATGTGCTTGCCCTCCTTTGAAAAGAAAAGGCTCATCATTCTGTCACAGTCATCACGATTTGACGGAGGGCCGAAAAGCATATTCATTGGAACTCTCTTTCGTATACGGACTACACAGGCTGTCGCATCATCTCCGGGACGATTTCCATAAAGCTTATTACATTCATCAATAAGTATCGTGGAAAGCGTTTTTGCTGTATATCCGACAGGTGCAAGACTTTCCATGAATTCCGCAATGTCCTCACGCTTCCAGCCGAAATTATATGCCGAGCCTATTCCTGCATGAGGACAGCCGTCACTCATTGCTATAAATATATCATTCTCCTGCAAACGAATTACAGATTTATATATTTTCTTTCCGTCAATATTCATTTCAGTTTTCGGATAATCCGTAACCTTTTCATTCCTTATGAATATTATATGGGGATTATCATACTGTATAAGCTCCGCAGTATCATTGTGAATGATATGCAGGATAGTGAATGTGGAATATGCCACTCCTCTCGTTGAACATACGGGCAGAGTTGCGGCAATCGTGGAAACACATTCCTCCAGTGAAAGATGATTTGCCATCATGGTGGATATTATCTTTGAAGTAAGCGTTGAAAGTATACTTGCCTTAACGCCGCTTCCAAGACCGTCAGCCAGTACAATAACAGTTGAATTCTCGTCCTGCTCAACTACATCAACATGGTCACCGCAAAGCTGTTCACCATAATGATTAACGCTTTTATACCCTATATCCGCACACAGATTATTCATCGGCAATCGACTCCTTCAGTTTTGTGAGAGCAATCTTTGTTTCAGCGGCAGTTTCACCCAGAAGTGATGCTATTTCCTGTACAATACGCATCTGCTTGTCAACTACCCTGTCAGCAACCTCTACTGTCTGGCGGCTGATATTTTCCTTTCTCTCACGCTGATTTTCCTCATCTGTCACATCACGCATTATGCATATGAGCATACGGCTTTCCTTGTCAGGTACAACCGTCTGTTCAACATACCTCTTGTATTCCGCAAGATACAGCCTTTCATTGTATACTCCGACTCCCGAATTCTGCACACGGATAAATACATCAGGTTCAAGTATACGGACAATCTGCTCGCCGAGTACATCGGACTCATATCGGATATTCATTATATCAAGAGCCGCCTTGTTAATCTGCTGTACCTCCAGCTTGTCATTCATAACTATAAGAGCATTCGGGGTATTGCGAACAATAGTATCAGAAAAGCTTTCTGCCTTGTCTTTAAGGAACGGCAGACACATGGAAATTTCCGCCTTGCCCTGATATATAGCAACAGCCTTTTCACGACAGGTATCATATCCGCATGAGCCGCAGTTTAATTCCTGCTCCTTAGTGAATTTACCCATCTGATGCAGAATTTCATTAATCTGATATTCAGACGGCATTTCAGCATTATGCGATATACCTGAGAAATGCTTTTTCATTTCCATTATATCAGGCTTATCTATATCAAAGCCCTTTTCTCCTGCATATTCCGATACAGACATATAGCCTTTGAGAGTGCTTCTGTTCTGATGCTCCATAACAGGTCCGCCTACACAGCTTCCTGAACAGGCTGACATTTCAATAAAGCATTTATGTATATTTCCTGCTTCAATCTCTTTCAGTGCTGCTGTAACATTTTCCATTCCGTCAACGGCTATATATTTATATTCCGGATTTTTCTCAACCATGGTTTTAAGTATACCGCCTGTTGTCGGGAAAAATCTCTCTCTGCTCTCATTACATTCCGTTATACCCTTTTCAAGCTGAATATTTTCAGCATTGAGCCAGTTTGTAAGTTCCTCAAATGTGAGAACCGCATCTATAAGCTCGCCATAATGCTGAGCCTCGTCTTTTTTTGCTACGCATGGCCCGATAAATACTGTCTTTGCGTCAGGAATACGCTTTTTTATATCCATGCAGTGAGCCTGTACGGGTGAAAGCACATCTGCAAGATAAGGCAGAACATTCGGATAATATTTCTGAATAAGCAGATTTACCGAGTGACAGCATGATGATATAAGAACATCTCTTTCTTCTTCGGCAATAATTCTTTCATACTCTGTCTTTACCATTGCTGCACCGACAGCAGTTTCTTCAGCATCATAAAATCCGAGTTTTTTCAGTGCATCACGCATATTTTCAATGCCCACGCCCTCATAATTTGCTATGAATGACGGTGCAAGGCTGACTATTACAGGCTTTCCGCTCTGGAGAAGAACTCTTACCTTTTCGGTTTCATCAACTATCTGCTTGGCATTCTGTGGACAGACTACGAAACACTGTCCGCATAAGATACACTCATCACCAATGATATGAGCCTGATTTCCTGAAAATCTGATTGATTTTACAGGACAATGTCTTATACATTTATAGCAGTTCTTGCAGTTGGATTTTTTCAGTGTAAGACAACTCATAATAAATTATGCCTCCTCTGATAATTTCCTGAGTATTTTGTTATTAAAGAATTCATCAAAATTCTCTTTGGTTATACCGGTGCATATTTCACCGTCAACATCAATAGTAACTCCGATACGGTTGCACTGTCCTGTACAGAAAGAACCTGCAAGCGTTACCTCATTATCAAGCTTATGTTCTTCAACTTTCTTTTTAAGAAGCTCAACAATTTCCTCCGAGCCTTTCAGGTGACATGAACTTCCGACACAAATAAGAACTATCATATCCTACACCTTTCAAATTTTTGCAAGAATCTGATTTTCAAAGAATCCATTCACTTCATCAGGACTTACAGAAAAAAATTCACCATCAATCTCAACGCATACGCCCTGCTGGCACTTGCCCATGCAGAAAGTTCCGCCGAGTTCAACTTTATCGCCTACATTATTCTTTGCAATAAGATACTGAAGCTGTTCAACAACCTGTCTTGAACCTTTTATATGACATGATGAGCCGATACATACTGTAATTTTCATATTATAAAATCCTCCTTATTCGTAATCAACAACATTTACCCAGCTGAGCAGAAATTCACGTTCTTTTTCATTTCCCTTTACCGACTGTGAT
The DNA here is from genome assembly GCA_051881875.1 of Oscillospiraceae bacterium. Taxonomy (GTDB): domain Bacteria; phylum Bacillota; class Clostridia; order Oscillospirales; family Ruminococcaceae; genus UBA5884. Next base: position 12,719 of record JBJEQS010000033.1, on the reverse strand, counting down.
GCGGCTACAATCGGCATCCATTTCTGTATATACTGCTTTGCAGTATTACTCATTTTACAGAATATATCAAGATACTTGTCAGCACCGCTTATATCGCCTTTAAGCCAGAAAAGAAGATATGTTCTTGCAGCATCTGCTGATGCATTGCCCTGTGTTGCGTGTGACCAGTCTAAAATATATGGTGTGCCGTCCTCGGAAATTATAATATTTGACGGGTTGAAATCCCCATGACAGACCTTGTTATGCTTCGGCATACTGTCAAGACGTGTATGCAGGTCATAGCGTGTGGTTGCATCAAGTTCAGCCATGCTGATTTTTTTATTCATCTTATCTTTAAGCTTGCTGAGTTCAGGAGCTGTTTTTGAATGCATTTCAAGCTGAAGCTTTACAAGCAATTCAAGATATTCTGTTTTCTTTTCGGGATTTTCCTCCATAAGCTGTGCGAGAGTTTTTCCTTTGATATATTCAGATATAATAGCCCATTTTCCTTCAATCACTGTAACTTCAAGAATTTTCGGAATATTAAGACCAGTTTCCTCAATTCTTGCCTGATTGAGAGCCTCATTGAGAACATCAGCCTTTGAGTAATTTTCATGGAAAACCTTAATACACTTGTCGCCGTCACGATAAACGGTTTTTGTATTTCTTACTGCGATAACACGGTCCATATTTTCAAACCTCCATACATCAATTTATATAAATCCTTACAGGATATATACATATATAGTATATATCTGACTTTGTTATAATTATAACAAATTTTTTGAGTTTTGGGAATAATTAAAAACATATATCGTAATATCATATCAGATATAGCCATACTGTGTTAATGTAAATATTAAAAAGCCGGAGAATATTTTCTCAGACTTGTATATTATTCAGAAATAACGTCTTCTTGAATTGCATACTTCTGTAATGAAAAGATTATCAAGTTCAGTAAGCTTATAGTTTTTTCTGTGAATAAGCATATCACGATAAAGCTTTTTGTTTTCAAAGCATTCACGCTGTATAAGATTATATCTTTTCAGAATATTATCAGGAAGCGGGGATACCCACATGAATGTATTTTTATTTTCGGAAAGCAGGTCAAACTGGCTTGCCCGTTCAAAAACAAATATTCTATGCTTGATGTTATCAGGCAATTCCTCCTTTTTTACAACGGAGAGAGGGAGTGAAGGTACAAACGGGTCAGCATGAGCAATTTCAATAAGTTCTGATAAATCGGAAAAGCAGATGTTTTCTTTATTTGCTAATGGACTGTTTTTGTTGATTGCAAGCAGGTAATGAAATTCGCCTATCAGTTCATATGACAAATCCTTTTCATCAAGCATTGCCTTGAAATATTTATCATAGTTTGCGGCATATCGGATAATTCCAAGTTTGTAATCTGCGTTAAGTATATTCTGTATTGCATTCTGTGAATTTGTTTCATTATAGAAAATTTCAGATGGATTTGCATTGATACTGCATGAAAATTTTGCGAATGCATCAGATATATAGCTTGCTCTTGGTACAGAAACAGAAAATTTTTGCTTTGATGGTAAACCTTTTTTATACATTTGTTCAACATAATCCATAAGGCTTAATATCTTATTGGCATATCCAATAAATTCCTCGCCTTCAGGAGTAAGTACCATTCCCTTTGAAGAACGGTCAAATATACTTATTCCGAGGTCGGTTTCAAGTTCTTTTATAGAACGGCTGAGATTAGGCTGTGCAATGAGAAGGATTTCAGAAGCCTTGTTTATTGAACCGGCATTTGCAACCTCAACCGCATATTTTATATGCAGAATATTCACAAGAATTCCTCCGATTTATATATATTATATTATATCATATAATATTATATCATAATATATAATATAGTGTCAACCGGCATACAGGTTTTTTGATGAGTTGAATTTTTGTTAACAAATATTATGAAGTTAAACATTTCTGATTTGTAGGGGCGACCATCGGTCGCCCATTGTGGTTTCTGGAAAATTCATCAAGCGGCTGAAAAAATGGGACGCCATACATGAAAGGGCATCCCATTATAAAAATAATGAAATCATCAAGGAACAGAAACGTTTATGTTTATTTTTTCTATACTATCGAGGAAATTTAAGAGTTACCGCAGTACCTTTATTTACTTCACTTTCAAGAGTTATCTGAGCATCATGGAATGCTGCCCCATGCTTCACTATGGAAAGTCCCAGACCTGTTCCTCCCTTTTCTTTAGAACGTGACTTATCAACACAATAAAATCGTTCAAATACTCTGCCCTGTTCATTTTTCGGTATTCCGATACCATTGTCACAGACAGTCAGTTCAACGAAATTTTCAAGAACATTCACTGTAACTTCCACTGTTCCGCCGACATTAGTATACTTAATGCCATTATCACAAAGATTATAAATCATCTCATCTAAAATTTTAATAACTCCGTTTATTTCAGCATCTGTACCCGTAACGCTTAGTTTAATTCCTTTTTTATCAGCCTGCGGTTTAAGACGATTAACTATTTCCTCTGAGAGTTCATATAAATTTACTGGTTCTTTTGTAAAAACTGTACTCTTTTCGTCAAGCTCCGACACTCTGATTATATCAATAACAAGTGTGATAAGCCTCTGTGCTTCATCATAAATGGATTTTGAAAAATCTCTCACTGTTGCCTCGTCAGCAATGCCGTTCATCATCATCTCGGCAAATCCGGAAATGGAGGTAAGAGGTGTTTTAAGTTCATGAGAAACGTTCGAGGTAAATTCTCTGCGCATCAGTTCACGTTGAACATTTTCAGTAATGTCGATTATTACCATGAATGCTCCTATTACCTCTGATTCCTCATAGACAGGATTTGCAATGATATTGTAATGCCTGTCATTTGACTCCATTTCATGCTCAAAATGCTCGCCGTTCAGAGCCTTTTCCACTGACTGACGAAATGGTTTGCTCCGATTGACTGAAAGAACATTGCCATTTATATTATCATCTGCATTCAGCAGTCTTTTGGCAGCAGAATTACAGGTAAGAAGCCGCATATTTTTATCAATAATAATAAGTCCCTCTGATATATTCTCAGTAATAAGCCGAAATTCCTCCTGCTGTTTTTTTGCCTCATGGAGCTGTCGTTCGATAGTTTTGTGCTGTACAGAGATTTTCTCCAGAAGCGGTGCAAGTTCATCATAAGTATCATTAATTTCAGGATGCTCAAGGTCAAGTTCATTTATTGGTCTGACGATACTTTTTGAAACTCTTAGCGACAGAATAAATGACAGTATAACAGTCAGAATTATTACAAAAGCAATAGAGTTGGAAATGCCCAGAAGCACTGTCACAACGGTATACTGCTTGGTTGAAACTCTAAGGATATTGCCGTTTGTCAGCTTTTCAGCATAGTAGATAACTTTTTCAGTAAGTGTTTCAGAATATCTCACACTCGTTCCGCTGCCTTTATTTATCGCCTGCCTTATTTCATCACGGTCAAGATGATTTTCAAGTTTATCAGCATCTACCGAAGTATCAGCAAGAACAGTTCCATCAGCAGAAATAAGCGTAATACGCTTTTCATAATTTTTTATGCCTTCAAGATATTCTGCACCCTCATTCTCTATGGCACTTGCAATAAACATCGCCTCGCTGCGAAGTTCCTTTTCAAGCTGTATCTGAAAATAATTAAACAGAATTCCGATTATCAGTACAAAGCTTGATGCCAGAACAAGCAATGCTACCAGCAGCGATGAACGGAAAATTTTCTTATTCATCAGCTTCACCAATTATTCTGTAACCTACATTTTTAACTGTCTGAATATACTTTCCTGCTTTATCAAGTTTTGCACGAAGATTGCGGATATGTACATCAAGTGTTCTGGATTCACCATAGTATTCTCCCCAGACTTTTGCAAAAAGCTCCCCTCTCTTTACAACTCTGCCCTCTGCTTCAAGAAGCACCTCAAGCAGAAAGAATTCCTTAAACGAAAGATTGATTTCCTTTCCATCAACCTTTACAGTATGCTTTTCTATATCTACTTCAAGCTCACCAATGCTGAAAAACTTTTTTTCAGAAAAAGTCTTTTGTCTGCTTCTTCTTAGTACCGCACGAACCCTTGAAATAAGTTCCGTCATGCCGAATGGCTTTGCAATATAATCATCTGCCCCCATATCAAGTCCTGTAACCTTATCAAATTCACTGCCTTTAGCGGTCAGCATTATTACAGGCATATATTCATCTGCTGCACGAATATTTTTAAGAACAGACAGACCATCTTCCTCCGGAAGCATAATATCAAGGAGTATCATGTCAGGTTTATTCTGATTATATGATTCATAAAACTCGCTTGGCAAAGCAAATCCCTTTGTATCAAATCCTTCTTTGGAAAGTGCATAACACACTAATTTTCTTATATTATCGTCATCTTCAACTAAATAAATCTTCTCCATTTCAATCCTCCTTTTCTGATATTATACTATTATTTTTTCATAAATTCAAGATTTATGCTCACCGGTAATTGAAAAAATCACCCATTCAGCAATATTCTCTGCATGGTCGCCGATTCGTTCAAAATATTTTGCTATCATCAGCATATCAACAAGAGCCTCTGCATTTCCGCTTCCGCTTTGAACTGCATCTATAAGCTGTCTTTTTGTCTTAATAAAAAGCTCGTCCATTTTATCGTCCATAGCAATTACCGCATATGCAATGTCAGTGCTTTTCTTCATAAAGGAGTCAATGCTCTCCATAACCATATTTACTGCTGTTTTTGCCATGTCGGTTATATTCACTTTTGACTGCAAATCTGCATCGGTAACATATTCAGCAATTTCTGCAATATCCTCTGCCATATCACCGATTCGCTCCATATCCGATATCATTTTCAATGCTGAGGTTATAATCCTGAAATCAGTTGCAACAGGCTGCTGATGCATGAGAAGCTTCATGCAAAGTGACTCTATATCACGTTCCTTGCGGTCAATTAAACGCTCTGCTTCAAGGGCATTGTTCTTCATTTCGATACTGCTTTCTGTAAGGCACTTAACTGCATAGCTTATTGCCTCCTCACATAAAGCTCCCATTTTCAACAGCTCGGAATTGAGCTGCATAAGCTGTCCGTCAAATCTGTTTCTCATATTAACCAAACCTTCCTGTTATGTAATCCTCTGTACGCTTATCGCTCGGATTTGAAAACATCTTGTCTGTATCATCGAATTCTATAACCTCACCAAGCAGGAAAAATGCTGTTTTATCGGCAATTCTCGCCGCCTGCTGCATATTATGCGTTACCATGATAATTGTATATTTTTCACGAAGTTCAACTGCCAAATCTTCAATTTTTGATGTTGATATAGGGTCAAGTGCGGAAGTAGGTTCGTCCATAAGAAGTATCTCCGGCTCAACTGCCAATGCTCTGGCAATGCAAAGTCTTTGCTGCTGACCGCCGCTCATACTGAGAGCACTCTTTTTCAGTCTGTCTTTGCACTCGTCCCATATAGCTGCTTTTTTCAGAGAACTTTCAACTATCTCATCAAGCTTCATTCTGGATTTTATGCCATTGATTCTCGGACCATAAGCGATGTTGTCATAGATGCTCATTGGAAACGGATTTGGCTTCTGAAATACCATTCCCACTCTTTTGCGAAGAATATTCACATCAAAATCCTTGTAAATATCAACTCCGCCAAGAGTTATTTTTCCCTCAATCCGACAGCCTTCAACAAGGTCATTCATTCGGTTAAGAGATTTCAGAAATGTAGATTTTCCGCAGCCTGATGGGCCAATCATTGCAGTTATCTTTTTTTGGGGAAGTGCAATATTTATTTCCTTCAATGCATGATTTGTCCCGTACCACAGGTTCATATTCTCTGCTTTAATTATATCCATTTTATACACCTTTCTTCAGTTTTTTTGCTGCAAATTTCGCTGACAAATTGATGATAAGCGTCAGAATGAGCAGTATTGCAGCGATTGCGAACGCTGTATCAAAATCGCCTCGCTCTTTTGCATACATATACAGTGAAACGGTAAGCGTTGAACCTGCATTGTTCGGTGATGCCGCCTCTATCAGTCCGAGCATTTCATTAGCCATACCGGCGGTGAAAAGAAGTGCTGCACTTTCTCCTACAATTCTTCCTATGGAAAGAATACAGCCTGTGATTATTCCATCAATTGCTGACGGAAGAACCACTGTACGAATCATATACCACTTCCCTGCACCAAGTGCAAGACCGCCTTCACGATAACTGTCCGGAACTGTTTTTAAACTTTCCTGAGTGGTTCTTATAATGGTTGGCAAAGTCATGATAACAAGTGTCAATGCCCCTGCCAGAAGACTTGTTCCCAGTGAACAGAACTGTACAAAAATCAGCATACCCACAAGTCCGTAAATGATTGACGGAATTCCTGAAAGAGTTTCTGTTGCAAGCTCAATTATTTTTACCGCTTTTTTATTTTTTGCATACTCGTTGAGATAAATCGCAGAACCTACCCCAAGAGGAATTACCACAATAAGCGTCATTAAAATGATGTACAGAGTATTAAAGATATTCGGAAGAATTCCCACAGTTTCATTCAAAAGACTTGGCTTTGATGTAAGAAATTCTATAGTTATGTGCTTCAGCCCTCTGCCCAGAATACACAGGACAAGCACAAGCAAAAGCAGACATATAATTCCTGCCGCCGTCCATATAAGACCGTTCAGAAATGCTATTTTCATCTTGCGGCTTTTTGAAATTGTTTCGTACATATCACTTTTTCTCCTTCTTGATAACAAGATTAAGCACAAGATTTATTATCAGTATGAATACAAACAGCACCAGTGCCACCGAAAAAAGTGCCTCTCTCTGCAATCCTGATGAATATGACATTTCGCTTGCAACTGCTGTTGTAAGGAAACGAACACTTTTGAATAATCCGGGCATATTGGCAACGTTGCCTGATACCATCATTACAGCCATTGCTTCACCTATTGCTCTGCCGATTCCAAGCACCACAGATGCAAGAATTCCGCTTTTTGCTGCCGGAAGTGTAACCTTAAATATAGTTTCTGTTTTGGTTGCTCCAAGTGCAAGGGAAGCTTCCTCATATTCTCTCGGAACGGCTCTTATTGCTGTTTCTGACATTGAGATTACTGAAGGTAAAATCATTATTGCAAGGACTATTATTGCAGAGAAAAGGTTTGCTCCGTCCGGCAATCCGAAAAGCTCTCTGACCGCCGGTACTATTATCATCATTCCGATAAGTCCGTATACTACAGACGGTATTCCTGACATAAGGTTTACTGCACTGCTTACCAGTGATGAACTTTTCTTTCCCGCTGTCTTTGCGATAAATACCGCACATAGAATTCCCAGCGGTACACCTATGATTATTGCACCGAATGTTCCATATACCGATGAAAGTATAAATGGCAGAATTCCATATGATGCTTCTTCAGCTGTTGATGCCCATTCTGTTCCAAAAATAAAGTCTATAAATCCTATTTTTGCTATTGCCGGAGTACCTGAAATCACCAGAAATATAGTTATAAGAACCACAAATCCAACCGCAATAAATCCACAGACTGTAAAAATTATACTCATTAACTTTTCAAATAATTCTGCTGTTCTGCGTAATTTACTTGGTTTTGCCAATACTCCGGAAAGCCCTATTGCATTACTTTTCAACAGGAACTGCACCCGCCTTTATTATGTATTCATCAGCTGCACTGCTCATGCAGAAATCAAAGAAAGCTTTTGCCTCACCTGAAAGCTCTTTATTTTTGGGAGTAACGAGGATAAAATTACGCTGAATTTTATAACTGCCGCTGAGTATCGTTTCATTTGTCGGGGTAACTCCTTCAACATCTATTGCTGTAACAGAGCTGCCGACCGATGCAAGCGAAGCATATCCTATAGCATTTGAATTGGACGATACAGTCTGCACCACATCTCCGGTGGACGTAAGCTCCTGTGCATATTTGCATTTGTCTGCTGTACCTGTTACAGATTCAAAACCATCTCTTGTTCCTGACGCTGCCTCTCTGCCAATACATACAATCGGAGCATCTGCTCCTCCAAGTTCATTCCAGTTTGTTATTTCGCCTGTATATATCTTAGCGATTTCTTCAACAGTCATATCTGTTACAGAATTATCTGTATTTACGATTACTGCTATTCCATCAACTGCAACTATTGTTTCATTGAGGTCGGATTTTTCATCGTCTTTAAGATTTCTGCTGGAAAGTCCGATGTCGCAGCGTCCCTCCTGTACTGCCTGAATTCCTGAGCCTGAGCCTGTAGGATTGTATGTTACTTTAACATCACTATGCTCTGACATATATGCTTCACTGAGATAGCCAATCACCTTTTCCATTGATGTTGAACCGTCAGTTGAAACAGTTTTCTGAGAATTGCTGCCGCAGCCGGTGAATGTAAACGCTGCAAGTGCAACAGCAATTGCAGTACCCATTATTTTTTTTGTTTTCATTTTAACTATTCCTTTCAGATTTATTGCTTTATCAGCATATACATTATATCCTGTGCAATGTAAATTCTGAAAGCCGCTTTATGTTAATTGTGTGTAAATATTTTTTATGATTTATAAATATCGCAAATTCTACAGAAAAAAGCTGGACAAAAAACTTTTAGTTTTAGTTTTAGCTTGATTGTTGCATTTTGTACTTACCCAACCATTTGGATAAAGCAAAATACTGAAAAGTGGAGGCGGCAACTTGCCGCTTGAAAAAGCTTGACCAAAACTTTTATTTTTGGTTATTGAACTCACGTTTTTTAAATTTAATAAAAAATTCCTCCTTTATGATTTAGTGCAGATGGCTGAAATCTGCACTAAAAGTTTCTCATTTATCAGTAAAAAAGGCTGATTTATTTTACTGAACTTAAAAACTTTTTGTTGACATTTATTATATATCAAATTATAATAAACGTGAGTTCGATGGTTTAATTGCTGTAGGGGCGACCACTGGTCACCCTACAAAATATGATGAAATTCCCTTATTTTTAATCTTAAAATTTTTCTGTCATGATACTCTCAGAAAAAATTTTTTTTATTTTTCTGTAACGAAACCAAAACTCATTCGTCTAAATAAACAGAGGGGGTGATATTGATTTGAAAGACTTTGAGGAAATATACAGGCTCTATGTTTCAGATGTATATGGTTTTTTATATAAATTAAGCAGAAATGCGGATATTGCAGAAGAACTTACCTCTGAAACCTTTTACAGAGCAGTAAAAAATATCGACAGCTACAAAGGAAACTGCAAAATGTCCGTATGGCTTATATCAATAAGCAAAAATCTGTATTATGACTATATAAAGAAGAAAGAAAACAATAATATAAGCATAGGCGATACAGATTATTCCGATAATTCCGATATTGCTGAAAACCTTGAGGATAAGGAAATGAAGCGAAAAATACATAAAATTCTTCATACTCTTGATGAGCCTTTCAAAGAGGTATTTTCCCTGAGAGTTTTCAGTGAGCTGTCATTCAAGGACATCGGGGAATTGTTTGAAAAAAGTGATGGCTGGGCGAGAATAGTATTCTTTCGTGCGAAAGAAAAAATAGTAAATAAACTTAAAGACGAATGAGAAAAGGGGTTTTAATTATGAAATGTGAAATTATCAAGGATTTATTACCGGCATACAGTGACGGGGTTTGTTCAGAAGAAACTAAAAAAGCTATCGATGAACATCTTAAAGAATGTAATGAGTGTTCGGATTTGCTTAAAGTATATCAGACGGACATTCATGCAGCCGATACCACAGCAAATAAAAATGCGGCAAAGCCGTTCAGAAAAATCAAAAGCAGACTTTTTAAAAGCAGAATAATTAATATAACTCTGGCATCTGCAATTGCAATACTTGTTGCAGTAGGAGTTGGAAAATTCGGCTACCTTGCATATGGGGATATAGCAAAAGAAACCGACCATAAAAGTTTTGAATCACTTAAATTTGAAAATACAGCAAAAGAAATAATAAGTGATTGGACTGAGGGCGATATTGACTGCATATTAAGAAATTCAACTCCATCTTATTACTATGATTTGGAAAATTCTGATGAAGTTGCCGCAGTTGAAGAATATCGCAGAAATGTACTTACTGAATTTTATGAAAATTACTTAAAAGGAAAAAATATTGAGATTAAAACCAGAAATACAGGATATACAAGTACATTGGACGGTGATGTGATTCTTGATTCTGAAATAAATGTAAAAACGGACAGCAATACATTTAATTTTATAATAGAAGAACATAGCGGTGAATATAAGATTATGCTGTTGGAAATAACAGGCGATGCGGAGGATTATTTCAACAAACTCAGTTCCGTATTGGATTTTGACAGCGATTTTCCGATATGGGAAAGAATATATAAAGAGAGTATGAATTCTGAAATTCATAATTTGATGACAGGATTATTCATCGGAGAAACTGATGATTATTCTGAAAATCTGAATAACAGAATAACTGATTTTATGAATGGTATGAAATGTGAAAGCTTTGATATAAACAATTTCAGATTTGATAAAAATGCACAGAATTTCTTAGTTGATATAAATATGATTTTTTCTGATGAAAATGGAAACAGAATAGTTTATACCAATACATTCATATATTATCCTTATAAGTATATGATTTATCCTGACAGCAAGCCAATCATAATTAATGACGGCGTTTCCGATGAGAAAGCAAATCAGCTTTATAATCTGTTTTAATATTAAATCAACCTGAATTCAACAGCTCTGTTTTTAACGGGCAGCCGATGGCTGTCCGTTTTTGTTTGCTCAGATTTTTCAATATTTTTCTATTATATCCTGATTTTTATGTTATATTTTCCCTTTACAAATTTTATGTAATACTGTATAATATTTAATATAAAATATTATAAAAAGAGAGGTTTAAGTAAATTATGATTAAAGAATTGTTTTCAAAAATCAAATTATGTAATTTAGCGGCAATTACAATTGCAGGCATTATAAATGCATTCGGAGTTACAGTGTTTCTTGCACCTGTTAAACTTTATGACAGCGGACTTTCCGGAACTTCCATGCTGCTTTCACAGATTACTCCTGACTATCTTTCACTTTCAATATTCCTTATAATATTAAATATACCTCTTTTCCTTTATGGATTAAAAAAACAGGGAAAAGTTTTTACAGCATACTCAATATATGCAGTAGCAATATATTCTTTAAGCTCATGGCTTATAACAGATGTACTTCCGATTGATGTAAGCATGGCTTCTCCTCTTGCGGGAACAGATTTGCTTTTATGTGCTCTTTTCGGAGGTCTTATATCCGGTATAGGAAGCGGTCTTACAATACGCTTCGGAGGAGCTATTGACGGAATAGAAGTAATGGCCGTTATATTTGCAAAACGTATAGGCATAACAGTCGGTACATTTGTAATGATTTACAATATAATTCTTTATATATTATGCGGATTTGTTATGCAAAGCTGGATTTTACCGCTTTATTCAATAGTTACATATGGTGCGGCACTAAAAACCGTTGACTATATTGTTGAAGGTCTTGACAGGGCAAAATCTGCCATGATAGTTACATCTAAACCCGATAAAATATGTGCAGCACTTTCAGAAATATTCGGAAGCGGCATGACTGTAATGGATGCAAAAGGATATTATTCCAAATCACAGAAGACCGTTATTTATTTTGTTGTAAACAGATTTCAGATAGGCAAACTGAAAAATGCTGTCCATGATATAGATAAGGAAGCATATATAACGATTACAGATGTTGCAGATGTTTTCGGTTCGGAAAAATAAGGATTTATTAATATAAAAATACATAAAATGCATATTAAAAGCGGAGTTTCATCTCATAAAATTCCAAAATTTCAATTTTCAAACATATCATTTATCAATCAGCTACAAAAAACATCATAAAAACATATTATTTCATACAAATATTTTTGTCTTTATTGTAAAATTCAGTTTTTCATGATATAATTTAAGTATATAAATACTAAAAATCTTCAGAAGGCATACAAATATAACCGCATAATCATTTTAAATTGAAAAATATTTAAATAACGCACAAGAAAAATATATTTTTCTGTAATCACAGTATCTTTTGAAGACATTTTTAATCAAAGGAGAAATGATTTTTATGAAAAAGAAACTGAAAGGATTTACTCTTGTTGAATTGATTGTTGTGATTGCCATAATCGGAGTACTTGCAGCAATCCTTGTTCCTTCAATGATGGGATATGTGAAAAAATCCAAATATGCAACTGCAAATACAAATGCCAAAGAAATATATAACAATCTTACATCTTATGCAACTCAGATGTATGTTTCCAAGGGAATTACAGGTGGTTTTCCCAATGTAACAGTAAACAAGCAGTATTTGAGAGATACTTATGCAAGTATGCCCGAAGAACAAAGAAAAGCCATGAGTGTTGACCTTGAGGGATATTTTGGTGTTGTATATGATAAAGACGGCTATCCTGCAAAAACTGCATGGGCAAAATCAGGCAATGATAATGAGGTTGTAGGACGCTATCCTAATCCTTCAAGTCTTGAAGAACCTGCCAACTGGACAAACTGGACAAACGGATAAATTTAAAATACGATTAAATAAATAAAATCAGGGAATTTTTTATGCAAAATTCCCTGACTTTTTTGTTTACTTATAAAAGCCTTGTTTATATAACTTCTTTAATTAACGTGAATTCGACAGAAAATTTAAGATAAAAAACAACCACAAAATAAAAGTTTTGGTCAAGC
>JBJEQS010000032.1:0-4128 GCA_051881875.1 Oscillospiraceae bacterium | reverse complement strand
CCAGCTTTTTTCAAAAAGCTGGTGGATTCCAAAGGCAAAGCCTTTGGTCGCTCGAATGAGCGAAACGGGGGTGTGGGGGCGGCAGCCCCCGCTCTAAATAGCGTTTAAAAAAGTTTTTTGTCAAACTTTTTCCAAAAAAAGTTTGAGCAAACGCAGTTTGCTGAACAGAAATTATGGATTTACAAGTAAATAAAGACTGGCGAATATAGTTCACCATTATAAAATAAATCTATCGAACTCACGTTATTAAAAGTAACTGCGGCGACTCGCCGCTATATCCTTATTCTGTATATTATTTCCGTTGCTATTGAGTATATAAAAATATATATTTTCTTGAACAGCATAAGCATAAGCACCATTATAAAGAATATTATTATCATTGCGATGAATGTCAGCATAACAGCGGAAAGAGTTTTCCTTGCCGAATACTGATGAACAGACTTTACAGCAATAAACAGAAGAATTGCAGTCCACATAATGCCTGTGAATTTAACCGCCGTAATAAAAAAGCTTTCATCTCTTACGAGAATATGCGATAAAAACAGGCATATGAAATTCTGTATAATGTATGGTATCAGTGCATATGACGAGAGTACGCATATATTTCTGAATGTGCCTTTGCCGTCAAGCAGACAGCATACAGACCAGTTGCCGATACACCACAGTGCGAAATATACAACGCTTTTGAATATATACGGAATTATGCTGAATGTCTTTATGTTGTATGCAGTAAACTGAAATCCGAAAAACACATCGCTAATAAGTTCCGAGAGAAACAGAAAAAATATTATCAGATACATGAGCTTAACAGAACATTTTTTCTTATATACCGCATCTTCAAAGCTGTCAGATGGCTTCATCATACAGTCAAAAGCATATTTAAGCGGTATATCGCCATGCCTGCGGAATATTTTTTTCAGCATGATTATGGCTGTAATGCATATGGCAAGGAATATAATCAGATAAATGAAATATCTTCCGGAATGTTCTGCTCGATATTCCTCAAAAGCCTTGTTATATCGTTCAGATGACATTGACTGTTCAGCGTATTGCATAGCATTTTCATAATCGCCGCTGAAAAACATAGCGTCCGAAATCTCATCATATGCTATACGATAATTTCCGTCACGTTCAAGCACATCAAGCCATATCGGAAGTGCCTGTTCATATTCTCCCTTTCTGCCGAGTTTTTCGGCATTGTGAACCATACTTCCGAATTCAGTAATCTTGAATATGGTTATGCAATTTTTTTCATAATCGGCGGCAAATAAATAATCGTCAGTGGACTCTATCGCAGATATATTGCTGAAATATCCGAGCTGATTTGATTTTCCGCCGGTTATGAACATAAGGCGGCATTGCTTGTCATACTGGAATATACGTCCCGAATTTCTGTCAATGCAGTTTATATATCCGCTTTCTGATATGTCAATATCTGATATTGATGGTTCGGGAATATCATAATAGTCCGTATAGTCACCGAAATGGAGCGAGGAATACTGATAAAGATTATCGCCTGAGAAATCAATTTTCTTTACCGCTTCTGAGCCGTCAGCAGTTTCAGTGCAGGTGAACATGAATCCGTCACTGTCTATATCAAATGATGTGAAAGCGGCAGGAATACTCCTTGCTTTTCTGATACGCATATCATATGTTGCAAAGAGGTTTCTGAAATATCTGTTTGCAGCTTCGGCAGTATTCTTTATATGATTGGCGGCGAAATACCCCATAAATTCACCGTCAGCAGAAAACATAAGAACGCCGTTTGTTGAACTGCTCACAGTTGCATATATGCACCCCGAACGGTCAATGGAAATTCTTTTCGGAAAAAATCCTGCATTGTCATCATCATTGTACAGTACGGAATTTGGTTTTGTTATAATCATATCGGCAATGCCGTTTTCATCGCATCTTATAATCCTTGAATTGCCCGTATCAGCTATGTATATCATACTGTCATATGCTGAAAAGCATACTCCCTCAGGAGCTTTTAATTCTGATATTTCACCGTTAAAACTTATTTTATCTATAACAGAGGATACGCTTTCAAGCATATCATCGGCGATTACAATGCGATTGTTTCCGCTGTCGGCTATGAGCATATCACCATTATCATTTCTGAAAATATCTGAAATTGCAGAAAATTCGGATATACCGATATTTTTGCCGTATACAGCCTTTTCAGCGGTATATCCTGCCTGTGACGGAACAGCATTTCCCTGTATATCGTAATTGTATGATGAAGCGGCATATGTCTTTATCGCAGGCATATTGGATAATATCAGCAGTAAAGCTATTATGATTGCGGTTGTGTTTATATTAAGCCTCATATATCAATCCTTTTCGGCAAGCTTTCCCTGCCATGAGTTTCGTCTTGCGAATTCCTTATCAAGTTCATTCATTACAACAAATTTTTTCAGCGTCCACATCGGAGCGATAAGAGTATTCCTGTTTCCGTCACCGGTCACACGCTGTATTATAATATCCTGCGGCATAATTTCTATCTGACTGCAAAGGAGATTCACATATTCCTCTCTTGACATGATATTGAAATTTTCCCTGCGGTAAATTTCAGCGAGAGGTGAATCCTCAACGATATGGAGCATATGGAATTTAATGCTGTGAGGGTGCAGTTTGGCAACAGCCTTTGCAGACTGCATCATCATATCGGTATTTTCCCACGGCAGTCCGTTTATCAGATGAACACATACATTAATATTTCTGTCTTTCAGCTTATGATATGTTTGGAGAAAATCATTATATGTATGACAGCGGTTGATTTTTTCGGCTGTGGCATCATGTATAGTCTGCAAGCCGAGTTCAATTGTGAGATAAGTTTTTTCGGATAATTCAGCGAAATATTCAATAAGCTCATCGGATATGCAGTCAGCCCTTGTGGCTATTGCAAGTCCGACCGTATTTTCAAAGTTAAGAGCCTTTTCATATAATTCAATCAGCTTTTCATAAGGTGCATATGTATTAGTGCCAGCCTGAAAATATGGTATATAGAATCCGTCATTCCACTTTGATGACATCATTTTCTTTTGTTTTTCGAGCTGTACAAGTACATCATCGGCAGGATTTCCGCCGAAATCGCCGCTTCCGCTTGCTGAACAGTAGACACAGCCGCCGTATCCCTTTGAGCCGTCACGGTTGGGACAGGAAAATCCGCAGTTGAGGGATAATTTTATAACTTTTTTGCCGAACTTGTGCTGTAAAAAATAATTTTGTGTATAATATCTTTTGTTGTCGTCCGAATATGGAAAAGGGTTATTCATAAAAAAATCAACTCCGCAACAATGATAAAAGCAAAGGGACGCTGACAGATGCATCCCTTTTCAGATTCAGTATAAGTATGTCTTGCCAAATCACATAATTCTTTCCTTGATTGCCGATTTAGCTTTTTTCACAATTGTCTTATCGTTTTCATACGTCAGAACAGCAGAAGCATGGCTTATATCCACCCATTTTATATCTGATATTTCCTCCTCCTGCGGAAGAACATCACAGTTTTTTGCTTTTGCGAGAAAATAAACGACTATTTTCTGAGTATCCTTTTTAGGTGAATATGAAACAGTTTCTCTGAAAGTTGTATCAAGTATTACATCAATACCCGTTTCCTCTTTTATTTCACGCAGAGCGGTTTCGGCTTCTGTTTCATTTTCCTCAATATGTCCTTTGGGGAATGACCAGTGACCGCTGTTGACGTGCTTTATGAGAAGAATCTGCAAGTTGCCATGAGATTTACGATAAACAATTGCTCCGCATGATTTTTCATGAAGCATAAATTTTGTTTTCCTTTCTGAAAAAATAAATACCAGTATTATTATAGCACAAAATAACCCGATTGTCCATATAAAAATTTAGTCTTTATTAATAAAAAGGGAAATTACATAATATTTATGGAATATTTTATATTATTTTTCCATGGATTTGGCAGTATAGAAAATCTGTTTTAAATGTAATGGCAAATTATGTTTATCGGTTTTGTGTGCCACACTTGACAATAAATTGCCGTATTGTTATAATAAATTCATCATTTGAAAAATATGAGTTCGATAGAAAAAGTTTTAGTCAAGCTTTTTGCGGCGAGTCGCCGCCTCCGGTTTTAAGTATTTTGTTTTATCC
>JBJEQS010000031.1:0-18135 GCA_051881875.1 Oscillospiraceae bacterium | reverse complement strand
TATAGTATGAATACAAGCCTTCATCTGTAGCGGCAAGAAACTCATCAAAGGTCATTGGGCTGATATTCAGAAGATTTACCTTGCCGACAGGATAGGATTTAGGTTTTGCAAGTAGAGTACCAAGCAAACTTCCAGCTGAAATAATATGATACTCGTTTGCTTTTTCACAGAAGTATTTCAGGGAATTTAAAGCCTCGGAGCATTCCTGCACTTCATCAAATATAATCAGATGCTTTTCGGGAAGAATCTTTTTGCCCTTGATAAGTCCCAGTAATTCAACAATCCGATGAGGATTTTTGTTCGTTTCAAAGATAGATTTCAATTCGTCTTCTTCATCAAAGTTGAAATAAAATGTATCCTCATAATACAGCCTGCCGAATTCCTCCATAAGCCAGGTTTTCCCTACCTGTCTTGCGCCTTTAAGCACGAGAGGCTTGCGGTCAGCACTATTTTTCCAGGCTAAAAGCTGTTCTATTGCGTTACGTTTCACATAATCACGCTCCTTACAAACAGTATTATACCACTTTTTGAGAGATATATCAATAGTGTTTTACACATTTTTAAAATGATTTCGAGTCGATTTTACACATTGTCTGAAAATAATAAAGCCCGCAAGCAATGCTCACGGGAAAGATTTATTCTTTTTAATTAAATGATAAACAATTAATCAAGGCATCTCTTACAATAAGATAGGCTACCAAGTTCACGGGTTCTGAAATCATACTCTTCAGTATGTAACCACTTTAAGGCTTTGTCGATGTCATCAAATTCTTTGATATAGCCTTCCCATCTACCAAAATTATACTTATAAGACACACCGTATATTTTCCCATATTTTTCAAAGTATTTTCTAATATGCATTATATTTATTTCTCCCTTCATTTTTGTCATTGGAATTTACCAATTACTTCTTGCTTGTTAAGCACAATCCTTTTCGTTCATAGTCTTTACCTCGTAGGGATTGGTTAAATCCATACCTTCGTATTCCCTGAGAAACGTATCAAGCGCTTCTGCACGTACCTTTTTGCTCCCCAATTTGAGAGCAGGCAGTTTGTTGGCGTTGATAAGCTCATAAACGTACGATTTATTAGTATGCAAAAGCTTTGCCACCTCTGACACCGTGTAAAGAATAGCTTTATTTTCCATTTTATTATTCCTCCTTTTTGAAAATTGAATTTAAGACTGCATTCCCCTTGGCATCCATATCTTTTGTGAGATGCTGGTAGACCTGCATTGTTATCTGAACATTCTTGTGTCCCAAACGCTGCTGAACATATTTTACGCTTGCTCCCGCTGACAACAACATGGAACAATGCGTGTGACGCAGAGAATGAAAAGTGTAATTAATACCAAGCTCCTCATGAATAACGTGGGAAGTGTGCTGCATTATGCGAGGCTGAATAAATTCTCCGCTTTCCCTGATGTTTACAAAATCCGTTGGAGTTCCCATATTCGCTTGATTCACCATCTTTTTCACATCATCAACATAGTTGATAATATGAAATTCCGCGTATTTCTGTTTATTATCTTCCCGTTCTTTTTTGAGATTTTGCAGAAAATCCACAAGCTCATCATCAATAGCAATAGTTCTTGATGAACCATATTTCGGCGGTGTTATATACCAATATGATTCGTCTGATTTCCCATAAAGCTTTTCATGCCACTGGACTTGCTTGTTGACTGTCAATTCCTTTTTCTCAAAATCTATACAATCCCATGTTATTGCGAATGCCTCACCAAGGCGAAGCCCACATTTATATCCCAAAAGGAGCGGAAGGTAGGCAGATGAAGATTGAGGAAACCTGATAAAAATTTTTTCCATATCAATTTCACTGATTAAAAAGTGTTCTGCTGACCTACTGGGCGTTTCTGGGATTGCTCTCGTGCTGGGGAGCTTTACATAAATCATAGGACTATATTGTATAAACTGCAACGGCTGAACAGCATAACTCATGCTACTTGACAATATTCCTTTTATCACCGAAAGCGTGTTACGACTCAAACCTTCGTTAAACTTGTCATTTACAAAATTCTGTAATACAGCTGCATTTAGATTTTTCAACTTGTAATTCCCGAGGATAGGTTTTATGTATAGGCGTATTTTCTTTTCGTAATTTGTTAATGTTGTTGCTTTATGATTTGTTTTGCAATAAGTATCAAGCCATAAATCAAGATAATCAGCGAAACTGATTTCTGACAGAGTAAAGGCAAAACCCGACAAATTATACTCATTGAGAGCCTTTGTGCCAGCCTCAAGTGCTTCTGCTTTGGTCTTGAAACCCGACTTGCTCTTGTATTGACGCTTTCCGCCAACAGATGCAATCTGAAATCTGTATTTCCATTTTGCACCACGTTTACGAGTTACTAATTGTGACAAAGAACTCCTCCTTTCAAAAAACACATAAAACAAATCAGGTGTTAAACCTCAATTTCTATAACAAAAAATCTTACACCGTCATCGCCGTTTTTCAGCAAATTAATTTCTGTGTACAGTCTTTCGGCGACATATGTAAGCAATTCGCCAAAATTGACATCATCTGTCGATAATCTGTGTATCAGCATGTTAATTGCAGCGGCATTAAGGCGCATAGCCTTTATATTGCTTGCGAATGCCATAGTTTCAATCGTTTTAAATATGATATCAATTCTTTCTTCCATAAAACCCCTCCCTTTTGTCAATATGGCACTTAATAGTGTTATGGCTGTCATCTTTATTGTAGAAATAGCATTTGTTGTAAGTTATATTTTCTATTATAGCTTTGTCGCCGTGAACAAAATTATCTCTGTTGAAATAGAGGTTCATAAAACTCTGTTTGCTGACCTCGTTTTTGAACTTGATTTCGCAGTCGATTATCTCTGCGCATTCATATCTATTTGTAATGGTGACACTATAATATTTTCCTCTGTACTCTATAATCATTTAGTTCCTCCTCTCTTTAAAAAATTACTTCATCAGGATTACAGTCGAACGCATCACAAAAAGACGGTTCTTCTGCGTAATGATTTTCAGGTGGAGCTGTATAGTCGGCAAAAAGCACAATAGCCTGCGTGTCATTGATATCATTATATCTGCAGCAGGAAAGATACATATTATCAAGCTGCACCATTTCTTCATATTCTCCTATTTCTTTAATAAAACGTTTTTTATCATAGCTACTTAAGAAAATCAGTATACACTGGATTTCATTCCGACTTTGATGCCAGTCAAATTTGCTAATCTCGACTGAAAATTGAGTATTGTCAATATATAATGTTTTTTCCATGGTAATATCCTCCTTTATTAGTTGCACGCAGCATAATCGCGAAAGATTTTAAAATACCTGTTATCATCATACTTTTTTATATAAGAAAGATGAACTTCAAGTCTATCTGCTTTGTTATCATTGTGCTGAAAACGATACAACAGACGAAGTGGCATTTGCTGATTTTGATGCTTATAAATGCAGAAATTATTTTCTAAAATACTGTATTTAACCGTGCTATCATTAAAAATGCGGTCAAAGCTTGTGCCTGATTTTTCGTATTGAGTGATTTTTGCAACAAGCCTGCTAACGCCTTTTTCGATAGCTCTCATCTCTTCTGTTTTTGCCTTCTTAAAATTTTTGCTTATGTATACAATTTCCATTCGCATTTCCCCTTTCTTTAATTCTATGTTTTGGTATATGTTCGGCTTTGAATATAAGCGAAACGATATAAATCTGTTTCGCTCAATTATGCCAGATAATGTTTTTCTACAATTTGGTATATGTTTATTATATCATGAATTTCATTTCTTGTCAATACCCATTTTGCATTCTTTCCGCATTTTTCGGAAGAAAATATAAATCATCAATTTCTTTTGCGAAATTAAATGCACATTTGATAGCAATGGAATGACCGTTTTCCATACTTTTGATATAATATCTTTTATAATCAATAGGATGAATAACAGGAATATTCAATTTTCTACACTCCTCAAATAAATCCTGTTCCGAAGGAGCTGAACCTAACGCTTGCACAAGCTTATCGAAATTCTCAGGAACTTTTCCATACCTCTTCGGCTTTTCTGATATATTATTTTTTCTTTCTTCATTTTGGAGCATAATAGAATATTTGTCAGATTTTTCGTATTCATCACAAAGTTGATAAAATTTACGGCGAGATACATAATACAAATTATTAGATACTGCTGTCTCAAGCGGTATAAAATAATTTTCGTATGCCCAGTACACTTTTTCAAAATCCGCAGGGAAAACTTTAGTTGATGTTGTTCTTCTGCCTGCATTTGGTTTTAACTGTATTGTTTTTAACTGGTTGCAGATAAAATCAATCTCTTCAAAACTTTTATTTATTGGACAAAAGGAAAAGTCTGTTGTTGCAAAATCTGACACTCCATTCTCTTTTGTTCTATCTGGTAAAAGCAACCCAATCCCTTTCTCCGCAATTCTATGATAATTCTTAATAACCTCGTCTGTTGTAAACCCCAAGGATTCTATGCGTGATGCGAAAATTGTATCGCCGTAGCTGAACTCTTTAATAATTTTGTTAAGTTTCCTGCGATTGCGATATGACCCTGTTATAACATCAATATATATGTCTTCATATGCGATAAAGTAATTATGTAATTCTTCCACCAATTCTTCGTATACTTTTGTGTGCTTTACAGCTTCTTCATCTTTTAAAGATATATTTACGCACGAAATACAGCCATAAGCTGCAAATCTATTCATACTCTACCTCCTACCAAATAATAGAATCTATATTTATTATAGCACGGAAAGGTAGAAAAGTCAAGCAATCAAGGAATGTGCAAATGTGTATTTATATTGCAAACTATTTCTATTAATCCCTTATTTCAAAAAAGTTGTATTATAAAATGCACAAATGCACAATAAGAAATTAAGCAGCTAATCTGTAATCTTTAATTACATTACGTACCGTTTTGCCTTCAACGGTGCCTGACATTGCGAAAATTTTCCTTTTCTTCAGCTCTGCAATAAACTTTTGCTTGCTGTCAGTCGCGTAGCCGTTGTTGTTACACCAGATAATATATAACTTGTAAAGTTCTTTAATTGCAATTACAATACCTTCCTCAGGCTCGAGACATTCTTCAATAAACCTCGTGAGCTTGTCTGATTCCTTATTATAATTATCTGTGCTTTCTATAATGGAATCTGGCTTATTAAGGCCCTCTACTCTGTAGCTTCTTAGTCCATTCAGACACCAGTTAAATATACCGCTCAAATTTTCTGTTGTTATAAGTTTATCTTTAAGGTGTATGTCCTGTTCTTCAGCACAAAAATGTTTTGTAAACTCAATTACGTTAAGTCTATCACTTTTAAAAACTGTATCATCAAGGATTTTGGGTAAGTGATTTGTGTTTATAAACAGAGTAAAACATGGAGTAAACTCAAATGAGTTAGCATATAAAAATCTTGCAGTTATTTTGTCCCTTCCAGTCAATGTTTTTAAAAGGGCAACATCTAATGCCATATTTTGCGGAGGTTCGCTCACGCTGAGAAAACGACAACCAACCAATCTTGCTAAATCCTCATTTGCTGAGCTGCTCTTTTTATTCCTTTGCAACTGAAGAAGCTCGGGTTGAGCATTTCTTGCATATCCACTTGTTCCTCCAAGCAATGTTGATATTGTATTTACAAAAGTTGATTTACCATTTCTTGTGCTTGCACCAAAAAGTATGAACGCCTGTTCCAGGTTACATTCGCCAGAAATCGCATAGCCTACTGCCTTTTGCAAATAATGCATTTTTTCAACATCATCACACATTATTTCGCTTGTAAATTTTTCCCATTCGTCTGATTTTGCATCTGGATTGTAAATTACATTTGCGATTTTTGTTATGTAATCTTCTGAGCGGTACTTGCGGAATTCAAATGTTTTTAAGTTTAGCGTACCATTTTCACAATTGAATAATTCGGCGTTTTTATCAAAATCACTTGCAGAGATATAGCAATTTGACGCAGCATCTCTTATTAAAATATCACGTTTTATTTTGCTTCCATAACGTTTATAATAATCATAATAGTTTTTTCTGTCTGCATTATTTATAATTTCGTCAACGTAAATCATTAACAAATCATAAAACTCTTTAGCAAGCGTACTGATGCGCATAGCTCCAGCGTCAACTTCCCAAAATTTCGTATTATAATAATACCATTCTTTCATTGTTGTATTATAAACTATCTCATCCTTAAATAATTCCGCAAACAGTTCCGATGTACCCCTATCGCTATAATCCATCTTTTCGGGCTTTAACGCTCTAAGTTTTTCAAATTTTTCATTTTTATTCAATTTTACATCCTTTCTCTTGCATTATTTCAAACAATATGCTATAATGCAAGTACAATCAAATTATTTTTTCTTATACGCTTAGCTGTTCCAGCAGTTAAGCGTTATTTTTTACAATCAATCCAATCACTCCTTCTGTTGATTTCTAAACCTTAAATCGGCTTGCATAGTTATTGTACACAGGGAGTATCGTTTTTACAACAGAATCAGAAAAATTTTTTTGAAAAAATTTTTAATACGTATTAATACGCCTATAAAACGCCTTAATGTGCACTTACTAATCACAGTTTGTAAATCACATTTCTCTTCTTTCAACTCATTAAAAGTGCTTTGTATTTTCGTTATTTTTATACTCATCACGAATAACGCAGCGCTTTCACACCTCTTCTCTCGGGCGTAGACATTGAAATCAAAAATTGCTATATACAGCGTATTTAAGCCGTTTTTCGAACTTATGATTATGTGCTTTTCTATTGTATTTGTTTTTTGCAAAAAAGCACGTGACATTTCTCTGGAATCATGATATAAAAAACAGGTTTACGAGGACGTAGAGTCAATAAATTCCAGAAAAATGACTGCTTCGCAGAAAAAATAAAGACACATTACTGTGAAATAATACGCCTTTTATGTGCTTTAAAAAATTATACACCATCTATTCTTTAGATATCAAATATTCATTTTTCAGTGTTTCATATCGATTTTTAGATATTTTTATTGAAAATTCGACGTGAATGTGATATAATGAGTATATTGATAATTGACTCGGAGGAATTGTATGAGGGTATCTTATAACAAAATGTGGAAATTGTTAATCGATAGAAAGCTAACAAAAGCTGATTTACGCAGAATGACCAACCTTTCCAGCTGTACGATGACTCGTCTTAATCACGATGAACCTGTCTCTTTAACTGTTATGCTAAAAATTGCGGAAGTTCTTGCAGTCGATATATGCGACTTATGCGAATTTGTAAGCTCGGAGGTATGATATGATACCATCCAAGATTGTTAATAATATAGATATACTGGCTGCGATATTGGATATGGGTGAATTTTAGTATGTAGAAAGGAGAATGTAATTGGATAAGCTGATTGATTTAGCATCGGATTCAGTAAAAAAGGCAATCAACATATTGCTGAAAGATAGAACAACTGGACACAATATTATCTTTGCGACAGAAGCATACGATAAAATGCATTTTATCGAATATATCACAAAAAAGAAATTATCTCTTATTGATTTACAGCCTCGTGTATCAAAGAGCATTGAAGAACAGGCTTTGAGAACCAGAAAAAAAGCTGAGGTCTTTACTCCTTCCTGGATTTGCAATAAAATGAATAATCATTGTGATGAAGAGTGGTTTGGTCGTAAGAATGTTTTTAATACAGAGCAAGGACACAATTGGATTATAACAGAAGGAAACATTGAATTCCCAGAGGGTAAATCGTGGAAGGATTATGTTGATTCCAAACGCTTAGAGATTACCTGTGGAGAAGCTCCGTATCTTGTATCACGTTATGATGCTGCAACTGGTGAGATTATTCCTATTGAAAAACGCATAGGTATTTTAGACAGAAAATTGCGTATTATCAATGAGAATGCAATAACACAACAGACATGGATGAAGTGGGTATTCCGTGCATTTGAAAGCGTATATGGATATGAATATCAAGGTGATAATCTGTTGATTGCAAGAATCAATCTTCTTGAAACATTCTGTGAGTATACAAGAGCCAGATGGGGCGTAGAGCCAAGCGATTCAGCAATAAAGCGTGTTGCGACTATCATCAGCTGGAATTTATGGCAGATGGACGGAATACAAGGAGTAATACCCTATATTGGCACAGTGTGCGAGCAAAAGGAAACAGATGAACCTATTCAGCTATCGCTATTTGAGCTGTTGGAATCCGATGATGAATCGGAAACCAAAACAGAACCTACGGAAAAATTGCCAAAGACAATAGATTGCAAGATATATGACTGGCGTGAAGATAAATGCCTAACATACAAAAGTATGAGAAAGGAATAATATTATGAAATTTGATTTTGCCATCGGAAATCCGCCCTATCAGGACAATACCTTAGGCGAAAATGAAACTTTTGCACCTCCTGTTTATAATGCGTTTATGGATGCATCTTATGAGGTTGCTGATAAGGTAGAACTTATTCACCCTGCAAGATTTCTTTTTAACGCTGGCTCTACACCAAAAGCTTGGAATCAGAAAATGCTTAGCGATGAGCATTTTAAGGTGCTTTTTTATGAACAGGACAGCAGCAAAGTATTTGCTAATACTGATATAAAGGGCGGCGTTGCGGTTACATATCACGATAATTCACAGGAATTTGAAGCAATAGAATTATTTACACATTTTGATGAGTTGAATTCTATAATGAAAAAGGTAAAAAACCACGCTTCATTTAAGACAATAAGTGATATTGTAATAACCAGAACGGCATATAGACTGACCGATAAGATGCATGAAGAACATCCAGAAGCAGAAAGCCAATTAAGCAAAGGACATAAATATGACATGTCAACTAACATATTTGAACGTTTACCACAGATATTTTTTGACTCCACGCCAGATGATGATTACCAATATATAAAAATATTAGGCAGAGAACATAATGCAAGAGTTTATAAGTATGTTAGACGTGAGTACATAAATAACGTATGTAATCTTGATAAGTATAAAATTATATTGCCAAAATCAAATGGTTCTGGTGCTATAGGCGAAGTATTAAGCACGCCGTTAATCGGCACAACAGAGTCATTTATTAGTATAGGTATTTTTGATACTGAAATTGAGGCTGAAAATGCATTCAAATATATTAAAGGAAAATTTTCAAGAGCAATGCTTGGAATTTTAAAAATAACGCAAGATAATCCACCTGACCGCTGGTATTATGTTCCTACTCAAGATTTTACCGAAAACAGCGACATCGACTGGAGCAAGTCTATCTCTGAAATAGATGAGCAGCTTTATGAAAAATATGGTCTTTCTGAAGAAGAAATTGTCTTTATTGAAACCAATGTAAAGGAGATGGAATAAATGCAGAAACCGAATATTAATACCTCGAAGAACGTTACCCCTATGATTTATGCTTATACTACTCCTGAAATTGCAAGGCATAACGGCTGGACAAAGATTGGCTATACAGAACAGGATGTTGAAACTCGTATCAAACAGCAGACACATACCGCCGATGTTAAGTGGAATCTTGAATGGAAAGGTAACGCCCTTTTTGATGACGGTTCTGCTGAAC
Organism: Oscillospiraceae bacterium; assembly: GCA_051881875.1. Classification (GTDB taxonomy): domain Bacteria; phylum Bacillota; class Clostridia; order Oscillospirales; family Ruminococcaceae; genus UBA5884. Next base: position 8,582 of record JBJEQS010000031.1, on the reverse strand, counting down.
GATTTACAGATAAAGATTTTCATGCCTATCTTAGAAAATCAGGTATAGAGCAGGAATCGGGCAAGAATAACGAATGGTTCCACATAACAGGACAGGATTCAAGGATAAAATTCTATGATTTCCGAGCAAACCATGGAATTATGAAAAGCTTATCAACCGTAATCCCTTATGAACTCCGTAAAGAACAGAAAGAAGCTGTTGAACAAACAATTGCTTATAAAAATAGCCATAAAAATGGCGAATTTCTTTGGAATGCAAAGCCCCGATTCGGCAAAACATTGTCTGTATATGATTTCTGTAAAAAATCGGGAGCAAAGACTGTTCTTATTGTTACAAACAGACCTGCTATTGCTAACAGCTGGTACGAGGATTATATGAAGTTCTTAGGAACAGAATCGGGCTATCATTTTGTTAGCGAAGTAGATGCATTAAAAGGAAAGACTTGTGTATTATCAAGAAGTGAATACCTTGATGTGTTAATTGCACATGGCAGTGATGATGAAGAGTTTGGAAAATGCATTGAATTTGTAAGCCTTCAAGACATGAAGGGTTCAAAGTATTTCAGTACAAACGGAATTGACAAACTGCGTGAAGTTGCTGATATCGAATGGGATGTACTGGTTATTGATGAAGCTCATGAGGGCGTTGATACATACAAAACAGATGTGGCATTTGAGCATATCAATAGAAAATTCACACTGCATTTATCAGGCACACCATTTAAGGCACTGGCAAATAATAAGTTTAATGACGATGCAATTTTCAACTGGACATACGCTGATGAGCAGACAGCAAAGCGTGATTGGGATGTATCTTCCGAGGAAGAAAACCCCTACGCAACATTGCCAAAGCTGAATCTGTTTACCTATCAGATGTCCGAAATCATAAGAGAAGAATTGCAGCAAGGTGTTGAAATCAATGGTGAAACAGAGGAATATGCATTTGATTTGAATGAGTTTTTCAGCACTAATAACGGGAAGTTCAAATATGATTCTTCTGTTGATAAATTCCTTGATGCAATGACCTTACAAGAAAAATTTCCGTTCTCTACTCCAGAGCTCAGAGAAGAACTCAAACATACATTCTGGTTACTGAATAGAGTCGACAGTGCTAAAGCATTAGCTGAAAAGTTGAAGAATCATCCAGTATTTAAGGATTACAAAATTATACTCGCTGCTGGTGATGGCAAGATGGATGACGCTGACGAAACAAAGAAATCCTATGATAAGGTTGTAGAAGCAATTAGTCAGTATGATAAAACTATTACGTTGTCTGTTGGGCAGTTGACTACTGGAATCACTATTCCAGAATGGACGGCTGTATTGATGCTAAGCAATGTTAAGAGTCCGTCTCTGTATATGCAGGCTGCTTTCCGTGCTCAGAATCCATGTCTGTTTAAGAGTGGTTCCAGATATGCGAGAAAAGAGAATGCGTATGTATTCGACTTTGACCCTGCAAGGACACTTACCATTTTTGAAGAATTTGCCAATGACCTATCTGCTGATACTTCTGCTGGACGTGGTGATATAGAGACCCGTAAGAAACATATAACAGAATTATTGAACTTCTTCCCTGTCATTGGCGAAGATGAAAACGGTGAATTGATAGAGCTTGACGCCGAAAAAGTATTAACTATTCCGAGAAAAATCCGCTCAGTTGAGGTCGTTCGTCGTGGATTTATGAGTAATTTCTTATTTCAGAATATTTCTCAGGTATTCGGTGCTCCTCAAGCAGTAATTGACATTATTTCAAGATTGGAAGCAGTAAGCGAACCTAAAGGGAAAGTGAACTTTTCTGAAGAAGTAAAAAACGACTTATCGTTGAATGAAAACGGAGAAGTTGATTTACCCGAGGATATTATTATTGGTGTATCAAACGATGTTTTTGGCGATAAGATTTTTGCACCGACAGAAGATGTTGCTTCTGTTGTATCTCAAATTGTCAATACACCAGATAAGGCTCCATCTGCTTTGGATAAGTTTAAAACAAATACGCACAACCAGATGACAGCAAACATTCTTGCAAAAGCAAAGGATACTTATGGTTCAGAAATGAAATCCGCAGATAAGCATAAGTTGGAATCAAAAATCAATGGTACTGCCGACAATTTGATTGATAAGTCATATACGAATTATACAATTGATAGGAACACGATTGAACAGCAAAGAACAGACGCATTACAATCACGCCATGAGACAGGACGTTCAACAGCAGAAATCAACCAGGAATTCGATGAAAAGATTGCTTCGGTAACAGAGCAATTCCAGGAAACGCTAAAAGCGGGCTTAGAGGAACTTGTGGAGGAGTCAAAGAAAAACGTTGTAAAAACAATTGAAACCAACAAGCGTGAACGTGAAAAATCAGTAATTGAAGACGGTATCAGAGACCATCTCAGAGGCTTTTCACGCACCATTCCATCGTTCCTTATGGCGTATGGTGATAACACAGTAACTCTTGCAACATTTGATACTGTTATCCCTGATAGCGTATTCAAGGAAGTTACAAGTATCACTCTTGACCAGTTTAGATTTTTGCGTGACGGCGGTTCTTATACAGACCCCGAAACGGGAGAGCAGAAGGAATTCGTTGGTCAGTTATTTGACCCCGTTGTGTTTGATGATTCAGTAAAAGAATTCCTTGCGTTGAAGAAAAAGCTGGCAGATTACTTTGATGAAAAAAGCGTTGAGGATATTTTTGATTATATTCCGCCTCAGAAGACCAATCAGATTTTCACGCCAAAGGCTATGGTTAAAAAGATGGTGGAGATGCTGGAAGAAGAAAATCCAGGATGCTTTGACTTGCCAGATAAAACCTTTATAGATTTGTATATGAAATCAGGGCTGTATGTCGCTGAAATCGTAAAGCGCTTATATCAGAGCAACGAGCTGAAACGCTTGTATCCTGACAAGTATGACAGACTAAAGCATATCTTTGAGAAGCAGGTTTATGGATTAGCGCCAACAGAAATAATCTATAAAATCGCAACAAGCTATATTCTTGGCTTCGATGAAGATGTGAAGATTACAAAGCATAATTTCAAACAGGTAGATGCACTTCCATACGCAAAAGATGGAACGTTGAAAGAAAAACTGGATGAAATATATGGTGACTCAAACGCATAAATCAAACCAATAGTTTCCCCACCTTGTAACGTGCTTCCGTTTATGGTGATGAACGTGCGGGTGGGGAATTATCGTTCAAATATGAAAGGCGGCAAAATATATGGAAAAGTTTTTAGAAAAGCTCTCATCATATAATATTCTCAACAATTTGTTCCCAGGTGCGGTATATTGTTTCTTGATGAGAATTATATGTTCGGTTGATTTTACAAGTGACAATATTATCTCCGACATACTTATATTTTATTTTATTGGTATGATAATCAGTCGTGTGGGTTCTGTTGTAATTGAACCAATATACACGAAAATTAGGATTGTGTCATTTGCAGAATATCCTAAGTATATTGAGGCTGAAAAGAAAGATGCTCAGATTGCAATTTTATCAGAAACAAACAATACATACAGAACCATGGTAGCTTTATGTATAGTTGTATTGTTGTCAATATTAACATTATTCATTTTCAATCTATTAGGTTGGGACAAACGAACAATTTTTTATATTGCGATAGGATTATTAACTATTCTCTTTTCTTTATCATAAAGAAAACAAACGAAATATGTAAAAAGCCGTGTTGAAAAACAGTCAAACTATCAGGAGGGAAATTCATGAGTATTGTAAAATCATTTTCAGTTGGTAACGGCGACATGTTTTATATTAAACATGGCTCAGATAATTTTTCGGTAATAGACTGCTCTATTAATGATGATAATTCAGAAGAAATTATTGAAGAAATAAAGTCTGAATCTAAAGATAAGGGAATATGTAGGTTTATTTCTACACATCCAGATGAAGACCATATCCATGGCATTGAGATTCTTAACAAAGAATGGAAAATCGTAAACTTCTATTGTGTTAAAAACGACGCAACCAAGAAAGATAATACACCGTCGTTTGATGAATATTGCAAACTTAGAGATGATACTGAAAAAGCTTTCTATATTTATAAAGGCTGCTCAAGAAAGTGGATGAATATGAACAGCGATGAAAACGATAGTGAAAATCGTGGAAGTGCAGGAATAAATATATTATGGCCTGACACATCAAATAATGATTTTAAAGCCGAGTTAAAAAAAGCAAATAGCGGAGAAAGTCCTAATAATATTTCAACAATAATACAGTATAATTGTGGTGCAAAATTTATGTGGATGGGCGATATAGAATCTGACTTCCTGGATAGTGTTAAAGAAAACATAGATTTTGAAAAAATCAATGTTTTATTTGCGCCACATCACGGACGGGAAAGTGGAAAAATACCAGAAGATATATTAAAAATACTCAACCCAGATATTATTGTAATAGGAGAAGCTCCTTCTGAAAACATCGATTATTATTCTGGGTATAACACAATTACTCAAAATTCAGCAGGAGCAATTACATTTGTCGTTAATAACGAAACTGTTGATATTTATGTAAACAATAGTGACTATGATGTTGATTTCCTGGATTATAAATCAGGTAAAACAGATTATTACTATTACCTTGGAAGTTTTTCATTTTAATGCAAAAACCTGCAAAGAAGTATCACTCCAATGCAGGCTTTGTTATTATCTTTGCGTTCCTTTATCATCATATTTGTGAAGAAGATGCTCGGCAGTTCAACAATCATCATATCTATCGATAGCTTTGTCCACTAATCGTCAGAACTCATTAAACAAAAGCGTTATATTTTTTATTTATGTGTTTGGACGATTATTAAAAGCGAGAAATCTAATATGAAAGCAAAATATCAAATCATATCCTTGATTTTAATAAAAAAATTCTGGAAACTGCATATACATCTTGACTTTTGAGAATAATTATATTATAATGGTATGTGTAAAAGGAGTGTGAGTGTCATGTTGTGCCAGTTTACTTTCAAGAACTTCAAATCATATAAAAATGAAACTGTTTTTGATATGCAGGCAGTCAGCAGCCAAGGGTTTGTTGATTCATTACTGCAAAGCGGTGATGACAGCAAAATATATCTGCCTGTTTCGGTAATCTACGGTCCAAATGCAGGCGGAAAGTCGAATGTTCTTGATGCGCTCAACTGCGTTAATGCACTTGTAATGAAACCTATCCTGATATTTAAGAATAAGGTAATAAAGAAAGCAAAGGTTGAATGGACTCCTTTCTTGTTTGACGGCACATCACGAAATGAGCCTACCGAGTTTGAACTGTATTTCCGTCCTGATAATAATTATGAATACAGATACTCTTTGAAAATTACTAATGAGAAAATTATTGAGGAGTGTCTTTACCGTCGAAAAACCAAACCCAAAAGCAGGATTTCAATGCTTTTTGAGCGCAATTCTGATGTTGTCAAGCTTGGTTCAAGTATAAACAAAGCTTCAATAAATACAGAAGTCAATGACCAGATGCCATATCTATCATTTTTATATATTAATTATAAGCTTGACCCAGTTATTCTTGCTGTGGATTGGTTTGAAAAATGTATTATGCAAAATTATGCTAATCCTGATGCTGAAAGACATCTTATAATAGGTGCGGGAGATGACTTCAAGAAAAAACTTATCGGTCTTATGAATGATGTTGGAATAAACATCAGCAATTTTGAGTTTGTTGAAAAATCTCCAGACGATAACTCTGTTGATATAATATTTGAGCATACTGTAAATGAAAAACAATATAAGCTGAATATTAATCAGGAATCAGACGGAACACAGAAGCTCTTTAATGTTCTACCGCTTGTTATTATTGCATTATCGGAGGGCAGACTGCTTGTATTTGATGAACTTGATGCTAAGCTGCACCCTAAAATACTGAAATTCATAATAATGCTTTTTAAAAATCCTGAAATCAATACCAAAAATGCACAGCTGTTGTTTACTTCACACGATATTTCAACTATGAAAAGTTCGGTTTTCCGCACAGATGAAATATGGTTTGCCTGCAAGCTTGATGATGAATCAAGTGATTTGTACTCTCTTTATGAAATGAAAGATGAAAGCGGTAATCATATACAGCCGAGCGCAGCATTTGACAAACAGTACCTTGAAGGACGATATGGTGCAGACCCGTACTTCCAGAACATGATGGAATGGAAGTGATGATAAGTCGATGAAGCTCCGTAAGAAAAGCTGCTCACAAAATAAATTTAAAAATATGGAAAGTAATTTATCCTGACCCGACAAGAGAAACTGTCCACCATTTGTCCACCGAAAAATAATTTTTGTTCATTTCAGCAAGTTACAATAAGGGATAAAAAATTTCAGCTAATCGTGAGAAACGGCGTAAAACAGGCGTTTTATGGGTGACTTTGAATGACATCTGGGAATCTCAGAGCACGCATAATCCGTATGGGCAACAACCCGATGGTTGGTGCTACTGTTGCCTGTGCAGTTGCAGTTGAAGAGGCTATGAAGTAAGCTTTAAACGGCTTAGCTACGGCGTTTAACGAATAATTATAAAATCCCGCTGAGATTCGTGAAAATTGGATTTCAGCGGGATTTTTGTATTGAAAATAATACAAAAATATAGTATAATATTAAAGTAACGTGAATTCGACAACCAAAAATAAAAGTTTTGGTCAAGCTTTTTCAAAAGCTTGCGGTTTCCAAAGGCAGAGCCTTTGGTCGCTCGAATGAGCGAAACGGGGGTGCGGGGGCGGCAGCCCCTGCCTTTAAAGGCGTTCAAAAAAGTTTGTGCGAACGAAGTTCGCAGAACAGAAACAATCAAATTTTCTCAAAAACACAACGGGCGACCATTGGTCGCCCCTACAAAAATAAATCATCGAACTCACGTTAAAGTATGTGGATAAATTCAGAATACTGATAAAAAATATTATTCTGAAAATAAATTTGATGGAGGAAAAATGTGGAAAGCTCGAGAAATTCATTTACTGGTTCAATCGGATTTGTGCTTGCTGCGGCAGGCAGTGCAGTAGGCTTGGGAAATATATGGAGGTTTCCATATCTTGCGGCAAAGGACGGAGGAGGTCTGTTTCTCGTTGCTTATATCATAATGGCACTTACATTCGGATTTACACTGCTTACGGCTGAAATTGCAATAGGCAGAAAAACAAAACAGAGTCCTCTTACTGCATATGACAAGCTGAAAAAAGGCTGGAAACCATTGGGTGTTATAGCCTGTTTTGTTCCTGTGCTGATACTTCCGTATTATGTAACAATAGGCGGCTGGGTGCTTAAATATTTTATTGTATACCTTACAGGAGGCGGAACATCTGCGGCGGCAGATGGTTATTTCGGAGGATTTATTTCCCAGGCAGGAGAGCCGATAATATTTATGGCAATATTCCTTGCAGCAGTTGCAGCAGTAATCCTTATGGGTGTTGACAAGGGAATAGAGGCATCATCAAAAATAATCATGCCGATACTTCTTATACTCGTTGTGGCAATTTCAGTATTTACCCTTACAATTTCATATACCGATGCGGACGGAAATACCCGTACAGGTCTTGAAGGTCTAAAAATATATGTAGTTCCAAGTCTTGAGGGAATGACTTTTAAAAGTGTGTTTACCGTAATTATGGACGCTGTAGGACAGTTGTTTTTCAGTCTTAGCGTTGCTATGGGTATTATGATAACATACGGCTCATATGTAAATGACAGTTCAAATCTTTCAAAGTCAATAAATCAGATAGAGATTTTTGATACAATAGTTGCATTCCTTGCAGGTGTAATGATTATTCCGGCTGTATATACATTTGAGGGCAGGGAAGGAATGTCAGCATCAGGACCGAGTCTTATGTTTGTATCATTACCTAAGGTATTCAATGAAATGGGTACAGCAGGGAATATAATAGGCTGTCTTTTCTTTGTAATGGTATTTTTTGCGGCTCTGTCAAGCGGTATATCTATCATGGAAGCCATTGTTTCAAGCTTTATGGACGAATTCGGAATATCAAGAATGAAAGCCGCACTGCTTGAATTATGCGTTGCACTTATAGGCGGAATATTAGTATGCTTAGGATATAACAAGCTTTATTTTGAAGTACCGCTTCCGAACGGCTCAACAGCACAGATACTTGATATTATGGACTATATAAGCAACAACATATTCATGCCGCTTGTCGCAATAGGCACTTGTATACTTGTCGGCTGGATATTAAAGCCTGATTTGATTATATCTGAAATTGAAAAAAATAATGTAAAAATGGGCAGAAAGAAAATGTTTGCTGTAATGATAAAATTTATTGCTCCGATACTTCTGCTTATTATACTGCTTAAATCTGTAGGAGTGATTAAGTTTTTATAATAAAATAACGTGAGTTCGATAACCAAAAATAAAAGTTTTGGTCAAGCTTTTGCGGCAAGTTGCCGCCTCCGGTGTTTAGTCAATATTTTTCTTTATGGTGGTCAATTATATGCAACTTACCTGACAAATAATCATATATCAGCATAAAAAGCGGTCGGGCAGGTAAAAAATGTTGAAATAAAACTAAATCCGAAACTAAAAGTTTTTTGCCCAGCTTTTTTTCAAAAAAGCTGGTCGCTCGAATG
>JBJEQS010000030.1:0-4172 GCA_051881875.1 Oscillospiraceae bacterium | reverse complement strand
TTGCCCAGCTTTTTTCAAAAAGCTGGCGGATTCCAAAGGCAGAGCCTTTGGTCGCCGTCCGCAGACGGCGAAACTCCAAGGGGTGCGGGGGCGAAGCCCCTGCCTTTCAATTCGTTATAAAAAAGTTTTTTGGCAACCTTTTTATAAAAAAAGGTTGGGCGGCTTTCAGCCGCCTGATGAAATTTCCAATAAATCACAACGGGCGACCAATGGTCGCCCATTTTGTTTTCTGAGAATTTTATTGTTCCTGTTCTGCGAACTCCGTTCGCACAAACTTTTTTTGGAAAAAGTTTGACAAAAAACTTTTTTAAAGTATGATTGGGCGGGGGCTGCCGCCCCCACACCCCCTTTCGCTCATTCGAGCGACCAAAGGCTTTGCCTTTGGAAACTACCGGCTTTTTTGAAAAAAAGCTGGACAAAAAACTTTTAGTTTCGTTACTTTGCTTTGTTGATACATTTTTTATACTCCCCGACCGCTTGGATAAGGTTGATACTCAAAACCATAGGCGGCAACTTGCCGAAAAAACAAAGAGTACGGAACTATATAATTCCGTACTCTGATTTATTTTTAATAACAACGCTTTAAGATTAGCAATTCATACCTATTTCAATCGCCTTTACATTTACATCTATAAGATGTGCCTTTTTAGGCGGTACTATCTTTTCAAATGCTTTTCTTATTGTTTCAATATCAAACATTGTTGTTTCCTTTATAAGCTTTCCGATAAGTATGATATTTGCCATACCATTCATATCATTATCTGTTGCAAGCTGTGTTGCAGGCACATAGAAACAGTCAATATCTGTTCTGTCTGATTTTGCATCAATAAGTGTGCTGTCTATAAATGCCTTTCCGCCCGGCTGAACTGCATTGATAAACTTTTCATATGACGGCAGATTCATTGCAATCATAAGATTAGGTTCAAGAATAAGCGGTGAACCAATCGGCTCATCTGAAATACATACTGAACAGTTAGCTGTACCGCCTCTCATTTCAGGGCCGTATGACGGAAGCCATGAAACTTCCTTTTCTGCCATAAGTCCACAGTATGCGAGAACCTTTCCGGCGAAAAGTATTCCCTGTCCGCCAAATCCTGCAAGAATAATTTCGTTAGTCATTACTTTTCAGCCTCCTCTGCGGTAACATCTTTGTATACTCCGAGAGGATAGTATGGTATACATTCTTCACGAAGTCTTTCGATTGCTTCAACAGGTGTAAGTCCCCAGTTTGTAGGACAGGTTGAAAGAACCTCAATTATTGAAAATCCTCTCTTTTCTTTCTGATTTTCAAATGCTTTTCTTATTGCCTTCTTAGCTTCACGAACGTGCTGAACACTGTCAACGGCAACTCTCTGTGCAAGTGCTGTGCCTGTGAGAGTTGAAAGCATTTCACATACTCTTATCGGATAGCCTGCAAGCTGAGGGTCACGTCCGAATGGAGTTGTCTGTGTAACCTGACCGGGTATTGTTGTAGGAGCCATCTGTCCGCCTGTCATGCCGTAAATTGTATTGTTAATGAATATTACAACGATATTTTCGCCTCTTGTTGCACTGTGAACTGTTTCAGCAGTACCGATAGCTGCAAGGTCACCGTCACCCTGATATGTAAATACAAACTTATCAGGATTTGTTCTCTTAACACCTGTTGCAACAGCCGGAGCTCTGCCATGAGGAGCTTCAATCATATCGCAGTTGAAATAATCATATGCCATTACTGAGCAGCCAACAGGACATACACCGATTGTATCGCCCTCAATGCCCATTTCATCAATGACTTCACAAAGAATTCTATGTACTATACCATGTGTGCAGCCCGGACAATAATGTGTCGGCACATCACAAAGTGACTTTGGTCTTTCAAATACTACTGCCATCAGAAAGCACCTCCGATTTTCTTAATTTCAGCAAGCACTTCAGTCGGTGTAGGAATTACGCCGCCTGTTCTGCCAAAGAATTCAACAGGCTTTGAACAGTTGATTGCAAGCTTTACATCATCAATCATCTGACCCATTGACATTTCAACGCAAAGTATTGCCTTGGCAGTCTTTGTGCCTTCGTTTATAGCTTTTACAGGGAATGGCCAGAGAGTTTTTGGTCTTACCATACCTGCCTTTATGCCTTCTTCACGAGCCTTGTTTACAGCTGATTTTACAACACGGGCTGTTGCTCCGTATGCTGTAAGAACGATTTCCGCATCATCTGTGAGATAAAGCTCTGCATCAGCCTCATTAGCCTTTACAGTTTCATAGCGTTCAAAACGTTCATGTACAACTCTGTTGAGGTCGGGAGCCTGAAGCCAGAGTGAATTTACAATGTTATGAGGACGCTTGTTTCCATGACCGTTTGTAGCCCATGGCTTTTCAACCGGTGCTGATGATATTTCAGGGAATGATACAGGCTCCATCATCTGTCCGAGAAGACCGTCTGCAAGAATCATTGCAGGCATACGGTACTTATCAGCTGTATCAAATGCCTTGATTACCATATCAACCATTTCCTGTACTGATGACGGTGCAAATACGAGGATATGGAAATCTCCGTGTCCGAGAGCCTTTGTAGCCTGCCAGTAGTCAGCCTGTGACGGCTGAATTCCTCCAAGTCCCGGACCGCCTCTCTGTACGTTGATGATAACACATGGAAGGTCTGAACCTGCGATATATGAAATACCCTCAGATTTAAGTGAAATTCCAGGTGATGATGATGATGTCATGGCACGAACGCCTGTTGAAGCTGCTCCGAGTACCATATTTATGGCAGCAATTTCCGATTCAGCCTGAAGGAATACTCCTCCTGCCTTATTCATACGCTTTGCCATATATGCGGCAAGCTCTGTCTGCGGTGTAATCGGGTAACCGAAAAAGCATTTACAGCCTGCTCTTATAGCAGCCTCTGCAAGAGCTTCGTTACCTTTCATAAGGTTTCTTTCCAATTGTTACAACTCCTTTTTCAATTATAAAGCGGAACAGTATGAATTACTTTTCAACAGTAATTGCACAGTCCGGACACATTATTGCACACATTGCACAGCCTATGCACGCACTGTCATCAGTACATACAGCTGTGAAATATCCTTTTTTATTACGCTTTTCCTTCTGAATAGCAACTATTTTCTTAGGACAAGCAGTAGTGCATAATGCACAGCCTTTGCATCTTTCAAAAATGACTTCCATTTTTGCCATATATCAAAACTCCTTTCGTTAAAGCGTTACCATTTGAGCTTATATAAAAACAGGGTTACTGTTCCCAGATGGGTTTCACATAAATCTTTACAGGCAAAGCTTCAGGAATACCGGAAATATCCACGCTGTCGGTGCAGGCTGTATATGCAATCGGAACGCCTGTTTTTTCAGAAATTTCCTTTGCAAATTCCATTGAATCCTTTACCGTCTGAGCAGTTGTTTCATCTCCGAGATTTGAATTATTTATTATGCCTGTATGCTTCATTCTTGAAGCTGTTTCTATTTCATAAAATATCTGCAAAGCTTCATCAGATGAGCTTGTCATATATCTGTACTTGTTTACAACACAGAACATATCAAGCTGATTTTCATATTTCATAAGAGCCTCTGCATAACGTCCGAGTGCAATTGCACCTGCATCATCTCCGCCTACATCTATTATGATGTATCCGTCCTCACCTGCAATTCTCTCAAGGTCAAAGCTTATTGCAGGTATATCGAGATTGGAATTTGCATACATAGGCTTTACAAGTTCAATGCCGTATTCTGAAAACATCTCCTCAAAATCGGCTGTTCTGAAATATGGATTTACTATGTCAAGGTCAACTATACATACTTTTTTGCCCTGTTCTGCAAGCTTCACAGCCATATTGACTGAAACATTGGTTTTTCCCGAACCATAATGTCCGGTAATCACAGTTATTTTCTTCATATTCCCTCCAAAGCTCCATACATAACAATTATACTACCGAAATACATAAAAATCAAGTATATTATACAATAAATTCATGCAAAGCAATTTTTATGAAATGTGGATTTTTGTAGGGGCGACCAATGGTCGCCCGTCTTAGTTTACTGGAAACCTGATTGTTTCTGTTTTGCGAACTTCGTTCGCTTGCTGATATTTCATATCAGCAAAGCTGTCGGCTTTCAGCCGACCAAACTTTTTTTGGAAAAAGTTTGACAAAAAACTTTTTTGAACGATTGAAGGGC
>JBJEQS010000029.1:0-4174 GCA_051881875.1 Oscillospiraceae bacterium | reverse complement strand
TTTTGGAAAAAGTTTGACAAAAAACTTTTTTGAACGAATTAAAAGGCAGGGGCTTTGCCCCCGCACCCCCGTTTCGCTCATTCGAGCGACCAAAGGCTCTGCCTTTGGAAACCGCCAGCTTTTTTGAAAAAAAGCTGGACAAAAAACTTTTAATTTCGCCATTTTTCCTCATAATATCATTTTGTATCTACCTGACCGCTTGGATAAAACAAAACACTTAAAAATGGAGGCGGCAACTTGCCGCTTGAAAAAGCTTGACCAAAACTTTTATTTTTTGTTGTCGAACTCACGTTTATACTATAATAAATCGCTGAATATTGATTTTGCTTTTTCAACATCTTCCTTTGACGGCGGTTCAATGCCTTCAAGCTTATATGGTTCATTAAGCTGCTGCCATTTGTATTTTCCCATGGTATGATATGGAAGAAGCTCGACCTTTTCAATGCATGAGAATTTACGCAGATATTCGGCAAGACGTTTAAGCTTATCCTCTTTAAGAGTATATTCGGGTATAAGAACGTGTCTTATCCATACCGGCTTGTTAATGCTTTCACAGTATTCCAGAGTACGCATTGAACCGGAATTATCCCTGCCTGTAAGCTTTATGCAGTCCTCAGCATCTATCTCCTTTATGTCAAGGAGAATCAAATCAGCAGCCTTTATACATTCAGCCGTTTTTTCAAGTTCTACTGCTCCTGATGTGTCAATTGCAGTGTGGATATTATTGTCATGGCAGAGCTTTATAACCTCATGGCAGAATTCCGCCTGAAGCAGAGGTTCACCGCCTGAAAGGGTAACTCCTCCGTTCATAATGAAATTCTTGTATGTCATGATTTTTTTAACAAGCTCCGCCGGCGTGGTTACAGTAAACTCTTTTGCCTCACTCTTATGCCATGTGTCAGGGTTATGACAGTAAAGGCATCTCAGAAGACAGCCTTTTAAGAATACTACAAATCGTATACCGGGGCCGTCCACTGCTCCGAAGCTTTCATATGAGTGTATATAACCTTTCATTTTTCATTACGTCCTTTTATCAGATTTTTTCGTGGAATGTTCTGTTGATTACATCAAGCTGCTGCTCTCTTGTAAGCTTTATGAAGTTTACAGCGTAACCGCTTACACGAATTGTAAGCTGCGGATACTTTTCAGGGTGGTCCATAGCGTCAAGGAGAGTTTCCTTGTCAAGAACGTTTACATTTATATGGTGACCATGTTCCCTTGAATATCCGTCAAGAAGTGCAACAAGATTGTTAATCTTTTCAGATTCAGTCTTTCCGATTGCGTCAGGGATTACAGAGAATGTGTATGAGATACCGTCCTCTGAATATGCATAAGGAAGCTTTGCAACAGACATCATTGAAGCTATACAGCCGTTGCAGTCACGTCCATGCATCGGATTAGCTCCGGGAGCAAATGGTTCGCCGGCAATTCTTCCGTCAGGAGTTGAACCTGTTTTCTTACCATAAACAACGTTTGAAGTGATTGTAAGAATTGACATTGTAGGGATTGAATTGCGGTAAGTTCTTCTTCTTGCAAGACGCTTCATGAATCTTTCAACAATCATTACAGCAATTTCATCAACACGCTCATCATTATTTCCGAATTTAGGATAATCTCCTTCAATCTTGAATTCGGTATAAAGACCGTCTTCATTCTTTACAGGAGTTACCTTTGCATATTTGATGGCTGATAAGCTGTCAACTACTACTGAAAGTCCTGCAATACCGCAGGCTGATGTTCTTTTGATAGTTTCATCATGGAGAGCCATCTGCAAACGCTCATAGCAGTATTTATCATGCATGAAGTGAATAATGTTGAGTGTATTTATATAGAGTTTTGAGAGCCATTCGCATACATAATCGAATTTTTCAAGAACCTCATCAAATTTAAGAGGACCTTCCGATATTTCGCCAACACCTTCACAGAGCTTGTCACCATATCTTTCGTCACGACCGTCATTTATTGCATAGAGCAGAGCCTTTGCGAGATTTGCTCTTGCACCAAAGAACTGCATCTGCTTGCCTATCGGCATAGCTGATACGCAGCAGGCAATACCATAGTCATCACCGAATTTTTCACGCATAAGCTCATCATTTTCGTACTGGATTGATGAAGTCTTGATTGATATTTCAGCACAGAATTTTTTGAAATTCTCAGGGAGTCTGTCGCTCCAGAGGATAGTGAGGTTAGGTTCAGGAGCAGGGCCGAGATTTATGAGAGTATGGAGGAAACGGTATGACATCTTTGTAACCATATGGTTTCCGTTTTCACACATACCGCCGATTGATTCTGTAACCCATGTAGGGTCGCCTGAGAAAAGTTCATCATAATCAGGAGTACGCAAGAATCTTACAAGGCGGAGTTTCATAATGAAATGGTCAACTATTTCCTGAATTTCAGCTTCTGTGAATACGTTGTTTTCGAGGTCATGCTGTGCGTATATGTCAAGGAATGTTGATACACGACCGAGTGACATTGCCGCACCGTTCTGTTCCTTTACAGCTGCGAGATATGCAAAATATACCCACTGGACAGCTTCCTTTGTATTTGTCGCAGGCTGTGAAATATCATAGCCGTATGAAAGAGCCATTTCCTTGAGCTCCTTGAGAGCCTTTATCTGCTCGGCAATTTCCTCCAAATCCCTTATAGTATCGCCGTACATAGGTTCAGCATCACGGGATTTTTTTGCCTTGATTTTTTCTTCAATAAGTCTGTCAACGCCATAGAGGGCAACACGTCTGTAATCGCCGATAATTCTTCCTCTGCCGTATGCATCGGGAAGACCTGTGATGATACCTGTATGTCTTGCCTTTTTCATATCGTCTGTATATACGTCAAATACGCCGTCGTTATGAGTTTTGCGGTATTTGAATATATTGTCTATATCTTCAGGAAGCTGTCTGCCGTATGCTTTAAGAGAATTTTTTACCATTCTGATACCGCCGAAAGGCATGATAGCACGTTTCAGAGGAAAATCAGTCTGAAGTCCGACAATTTCCTCAAGTTCCTTGTCAATATATCCGCAGCCATGAGAGGTAATGGTTGATATAGTATGTTCATCTATATCATATACTCCGCCCCGTTCACGTTCCTGTTTCAGTAATTCTTTAACTTCATTCCAAAGTTTTTGGGTTTTCTCAGTAGGTTCTGCGAGAAAATCAGAATTTCCGTCATATGGGGTATAGTTTCTTACGATAAAATCACGAACATTGATTTCATCATTCCAGCTGCCGTTTTTAAAGTTCATTACAAATTCCTCTTTTCAAAACATATTTTCACAAACAAGTAAAAGAAATTTAAATTTATGCAACTACATATAGTGCTTGATGCGCATAGACTTTACTATATTTTGTTTGTCTGCATTAAGAGCATATCATATTTTACACCATATGTCAATGGTTTATAACAAAATAAATTTTTCCATTGATTTAAGTGACAGAGGAATAATGAAAAAATTGTTAAAAATGACAGTAATCAATAACCTTGGTTGTCTGTAAGGGATTCATCATTTTCAATCCAGTCGGAAACAAGCATTTCCCTGTATTCATCATGGCTTTTGCGAATGATTACATTTTTTATTCCGGCATTGATTATAAGACGCTTGCACATTGAGCAGGGTTCAACATTTCCATCGAGTTTGCCTGTTACAGCATCATGGCAGGAGAGATAAAGTGTTGAGTCAATAAGCTTATGTCTTGAGGCAGATATTATGGCGTTGGCTTCAGCATGGACGGAACGGCATAATTCATAACGCTGACCTCTTGGGATATTCAGCTTTTCCCTTATGCA
Source organism: Oscillospiraceae bacterium (assembly GCA_051881875.1). GTDB lineage: Bacteria > Bacillota > Clostridia > Oscillospirales > Ruminococcaceae > UBA5884. The sequence continues at coordinate 385 of JBJEQS010000029.1, read as the reverse complement.
GCAGCCATAATCGGAGCAGTTTATGCGACCTCTCGGAGCACCATTGTAGCCTGTGGATATTATTTCATCATTTTTTACTATGATAGCACCGAAAACTCTGCGTAAACAGGTACTTCTTTCAAGTACAGTTTCGGATATATCAAGATAATAATTTGTTTTGTCACGTCTTTGCATTTCTGTACACCTCTTTTGTAAATATTGCATATAACTATTATAATGCATTTTTCATTATATTGCAATATCTGTTGCAGGAAAGGTATTATTATGTTATAATGTAACATGAGTCCGATTAAAATTTATACAGAATAGGAAAGAGTGTGAAAATATGATTAAAAAACGTGAGTTCGATAGATTTATTTTGTAATGGCGAACTATATTCGCCAGT
>JBJEQS010000028.1:0-4184 GCA_051881875.1 Oscillospiraceae bacterium | reverse complement strand
AAAAGAGTAAGTTTTGTATCATGCTCTCTGTAATATCTGTCAGGATCCTTAGAGCGAAGCATTGCATTATGATACCTTAGGTTATCCTTATAAATCTCTGCATAATGAAGAATCTCTGATGCAGTTTTCATCTTTTTTTCAAGTTCAACAAGAGAAGATTTTGTTTCTTTTATGAGTAACCTCTTTTCAGAAATAGCTTCCTCAATATCTTTTATTTTATTAACCGAAGCGTAGGTATGAGCTGCAGCTTTCAGGTTAGAAACATTAGCCCAGCGAAGCAGGGAAGGAGAGGAGAGCATCTTATCAGTTGATGTATCAAGGAGTGTTTGGCGAGGATCTTTTGTGATATCTTTAGGAGTCCTTTTTATGATATCATCCATGGATTTAATCTTAATCTCTTCTGAAGTTTGAGGCCTTTTTGGAAAAGGAGTTTTTCTTATCTTTTCTTTTGATTTATTCCTATCAATCCTATCCTTTATCTTTTCTTTGGTATAGGATTCACCAAGTGACCTTGCTGAACCACGAATGAAATTTTTGCTATCCATAGGGCGAAACGATATGTATTTTGGTGAATCAACAGAAAGATTTTCACCCTTTATTTCATAGCCCTTTGCTTTCATGAGTTCAAGAAAGTTTTCATATGATGAAGCAATGGAAACGATAGAATCAATATCATCAGTAAGCCGTTTCTTATATGAAGTACTCTCTTTGCCGGATGACCATTCATTGTATTTGACACCCCGCTTTTTACCGACATTTATGATAGAAAGATTATGTTCCATACAAAGCTTGTCACTAAGGTGTCTTATGTGATGATAACTTCGTTTGTTGTCATCGTATTTTCTGTGATGAATGTTATCAGCTGCACAGAAAATGATATGGTTGTGTATGTGCTCATGATCAATATGTGTTGCAAGTATATAGGAATATTGTCCATTTAGTAAACGTTCAGCAAGCTCTTTACCAATGGCATGTGCTTCATCATAAGATACTTCACCGGGCATAAAAGATTGTATAAGATGATATGCTTTGTTTGGTCCTGCACTTATGGTTTTCTTAAGAGCAAAATCAAACTCAATGTCAGCTGATTCCGGAGAACAGGCATAGGAATCAACGAGCATTTTCTCATCCGTCTTGTCGGGATTTGTGATGTATGCTATTGCCTTGTTAACGGTTGCTTTAATAGCATGGATCTTTGTATATGCCATATCTTATCCATCATCTCCTTTACCTGTTTTATATCATCAGCAGTAGCGACATCAAAAGTATTTGCCTTTCTGGCAATCTGATTTATGTTGTTATTAATCTGTGATAATGCTCTGTTGTACTGCTTAAGTTCTGAGTAATCTATTTCATAAACAAAGCTATAGACAATAAGGTTTCGTATGTATGAAGAGCGACTAGGAAGCCCTGAAGCTTTCCATTTGGCTTCAAGAAGAGCTTTCTCATCATCGCTTAAAAAGAATTTGAATTCATTATTCCGCGTTCGATTTTTACCCATGTGATTAAATTCCTTTCGTGTAGTTAAGGGGTCCGGGGATACCCCCGGGAATTAACAAAATGATGCGTATAAACAATAGGAAGAAACGCAATCATTTTGTTGGGTGTGGGAACACACCCAGTGCTTGCTATTCCTTTGCACAATTCCCGTAGGGAATGTGCATCTGACTGTATAGGAAGATAAAAAAAGACTGTGTACAGGCATAGTATCCCGTGCAACAGTCTGAATTGGTCGATATGTTTAACTGTGTTATCCGACCACTATTGTAAATGATTGAAGCGGTAACGTGCAAGTACTGAATTTAGACAGACGCATCTTTTATGCTTTTCCTATGTAGCAAACAGTAATGCAATATTTGGGGGAAAGCATTATTTCAGCAATAACCTTGAAACGGCAAATATATATTGATATTAAAGACATCCATTTACATGGGTGTCTTTTTTTATACTACTACAATAAATTGGAGTAGTCCTGCCACAGATAATTGACATATGCATTCCTCTGAAAAAAAGGAGGGTGCAAATGCGACATTGGAAGGGAACATAAGTTCAGCATTTTTTTCATAAAGCAACAGAAGTGGTCAATAAAGCAAATGTCATACAAAAAATCTTTGACTACAATGAAATCAGGAGAGATGCGATGAAAAAATATTTTACAAACGAGGAAGTTAAGGCTATCGGTCCACGAATAAGAAAACTTCTTGATGAGAATGGAATTTCAGTTGCTGAAGCGGCAGGCGAGCTTGGTATAGAAGTAAGTTATTACTACAGAATGTTAAAAGGTACCAGGCCAATGACAATTGATAATCTTATTGCTCACTGCATGTATCTTGATGTGAGTTTAGGCTATCTACTTGCCGGAGATGAAAGCTTATATTGGGATGATAAGAATAATGTTGTTCCGGGAGAGATTGAAATTCTTATTGAAAAAGTTGTTTCTTCTATAGAAAATCTGGATGCACATAGACGAGCTGAGAAGGCTGCAAAATTGGGGCACAGATTTTCTGAAATGATTGAGAAGATGAACTGATATTTCGTCTCTCAGATAAAGCACACAAGGGGAAGCAACAGCCTCTTGTGTGTTTTTATGGGTGATGAAGGTATTGTTGATAATAACACAACAATACATCCCTTTTGGTCGGGGGAACATATCACGAACAATCGCTCATAATGTGTTATCCACACAACTGAACCTTGAAAACTAAATATGAAAGTTCGCAGGACGTACAAAAGAGTTAGCTTGCTAAGAGGCTGTGCGATGATATGAGCGTGGCTGTTCTGGTTAGTGGCAGTGAAGGCCTGCCATGGCGATGATCCTTTTGATAATAATGATACACATTCTTAAAGAATCCCATTTACGACGAGGCGGTGCAAGACCGGTGTGAATCGTGAACCTGATGATTACCTGCGAATCTATTTTTGTCTGTCAATAAAAGTGCATTCCATATTGAGAAATCACGAAATGCGTGGTAAAATGTAAACACCGCAAAGCGTGAAAGGAGAAATAAAATGATTGATAGGAATTATTCGAAACAAGAGTTAGGAGAGTACCTTCGTGAATTAAGAACAAGAACAAAACTTAACAGAAGAGAGTTCGCAGAGTATTTTGGAATCCCACTAAGGACTGTTGAAGATTGGGAGTATGGAAAAAGGAAAATACCTGATTATCTGTTAAGGCTAATTGAGTACAAACTCCGTATGGAAAATTTAATCTGAAATGCATTTTTACTGGCAGATAAGCCAAGTGAAAATAATATAGCGAAAGGAGCACATAAATGGTAGAAAACAAGTTTAAGTACAAACGTATTGAAGCTGCATGTGAAATATTTGGTTGTGGCAGAAAGAAGATGAGGCAGATGGCTTTGGATGCGGGTGCCTTATACAAAATTGATAAAACTCTTCTTATAGATATAAAAAAGGTAGAAGACTATATTCAGGAATTTTTTCTTGTAACTGAATAATCTAATTTCTTATTATAGAAGGAGAAACAGGCTGGATAAATTTGTGTTGGATAATCGTATTACAAATATTATTGACTTATTGTAATACATAAAATATAATGGTATTAGTAACGGAGGTATAATATGGCGAGAACAGGAAGACCGAAGACCGAGAAGCCTAAGGAACACATCCTTAGTTTCAGGTTAAAGGAAGAAGAATTTAGCCAGATTAAAGAATATGCCGCTCGTTATAACATGACCATGACTCAGATTATTGAGGAAGCTGTTAAAGATTATTTTAATAAACAGCAGACACAGAATTAGTTCAGTGTAGAGTCTCTTTCTTGCTTGAAAGGAGCATATTAATGGCAAAAGCAAGAAAAGATCCTAAGGGCAGAGCCCTTAGAACCGGAGAGACTTATCGAAAGTATGATGGTATGTATGTCTACAAGTACACAGATCCCTTTGGAAAGAAGTCCTATGTTTATTCAAAGAATTTGAGTAAGCTGAGAGAAAAAGAGGAGCAACTTAAGAGGGATCAGCTTGATGGACTTGACCTGTATACGATGAGAATAGCAACCATAAACTTTGTGTTTGACAGGTACATCTCATCAAAAACAGAACTAAGGTCAACGACCTTTTCAAACTATATGTATACATACGATCACTTTATTAGAGAAGAGTTTGGCACACGAAAAATAGCAGAAGTAAAATTCTCTGATGTACTGCAGTTTTACAAGCATC
>JBJEQS010000027.1:0-4205 GCA_051881875.1 Oscillospiraceae bacterium | reverse complement strand
GACTGGCGAATATAGTTCGCCATTACAAAATAAATCTATCGAACTCACGTTATTTTAACATAAAGGAAGTAAATTTTAAGGAGTTTTATATGAAGCGTGTATTATGCATTGTTTTATCAACTGCACTTATTATGTGCGGCTGTACAGAAAAATCATTCAGCAAGGATATTTTTGCAATGAATACATTCATGACTCTGAAAGCTTATGGAGATAATGCTGAAAATGCTGTTAATCTTTCAGAAGCGAAAATCAAAGAACTTGAAAAAGCATTTTCAGTAACCAACAGTGAAAGCGATATATATAAAATAAACCATGCTGACGGAAAAGCCGTTGAAGTATCAGCCGATACATACAGCATTATAAATTCATCTGTCGGTATGTGTCAAAAAACAGACGGCTGTCTTGATATAACAATATATCCTGTGCTAAAGGAATGGGGCTTTACCACATCTGAATATAAAGTCCCTGATAAACAGACTATTGATAAACTTCTTGAAAAAGTTGACTATACAAAAATAAAGGCAGAAAACAATCTTATCAGCATACCTGACGGAATGGAGATTGATTTGGGTTCGGTGGCAAAAGGTTATGCAAGTCAGTGCGTATATGATATAATGCAGGAAAATGAAGTTGAAAGTGCTGTTATCAATCTCGGGGGAAATGTTCAGACGATAGGCACAAGACCAGATGGTTCTGCATGGAATGTGGGAATTCTGAATCCTTTAAATCATAATTTGATATGTTCGCTCAGTGTTAAAGATGAAGCCGTTATAACATCAGGAAATTATGAAAGATATTTTACTGATGAAAACGGGAAAAATTACTGGCATATAATAGATACAGCAGACGGATACCCTGCTGATAATGGTTTTGTATCAGTTACGATAATAGGCAAAGACGCTTTTTTGTGTGATGCACTTTCAACGGCTCTTTTTGTAATGGGAGAAGACAAGGCATATGAATATTATCGTGAAAATGAAGGCTTTGAGGCAGTATTTATAACGGATAATTATGAAATATTTGTTACAGAGGGAATATCCGAACGGATAGAGGTTGATGAAAACTACACATATTCAGTAATCCATAAACAGCGATGGTGATTTAATGAAAAATATCGGAAAAACAGTCATTTTGGCATTATTGTTAATATGTATAATCTGGATTTGCATAATGAAACATAATTCTGAAAATGGCAGAACTGCCCGTATAAGCATAAACGGAAATACAGCATATACTCTTAATCTGGATAAAGCTCAGAAACTTGAAATTCAAGGTGAAAATGGTATAACTCTTGAAGTTGAATGCAGCAATGGTCAGGTAAGAGTAATTTCATCAGAATGTCCTGATAAAATATGCGTAAAAAAAGGATTTATTTCAATGACAGATGAAAATATCGTCTGTCTGCCTGCAAAAGTTATAATAACAATAGACGGAGATGAATGATAATTGAAACGAACATCATCAAGACTTGCATACCTTTCAATGCTTCTCGCAGCAGCATTTATACTCAGCTGGATTGAATATCTTCTCCCGTCCCCTGTTCCATCTATCCCCGGAATAAAACTTGGACTTGCCAATATAGTGATACTTTTAGGAATATTCAGGCTGAAAAAATCTGAAGTATTTATGATTTTATCCGCAAGACTAATGCTGAATGCATTGCTTTTCGGAAACATGGTTTCACTTCTTTACAGTGCCGCCGGCGGAATATTAAGCTTTTTTGTAATGATGATTATACGCAGATTGTCTGGAAAAGAGATTTATACTGGTATATGCGGCGGAATATTCCATAATATCGGACAACTATGCACAGCCTGTATTTTACTTAATTCAACAGCTGTATTTTCATATCTTCCGTATCTTATAATATCAGGAACAATCGCAGGAGCATTTAACGGATTTATCGTATCAAAGCTGAATAATAAACTCCCTGAAGATTTTTTTAAATTAACGTGAGTTCGATGGATTATTTTTTGTAGGGTCGACCAATGGTCGCCCGTCTTAGTTTACTGAGAATTTCATCAGGCGGCTGAAAGCCACCCAAACTTTTTTTGGAAAAAGTTTGACAAAAAACTTTTTTGAAGTATGATTGTGCAGGGACTCCGTCCCCGCACCCCTGTTTCGCTCATTCGAGCGACCAAAGGCTCTGCCTTTGGAAACCGCCGGCTTTTTTGAAAAAAAGCTGGGCAAAAAACTTTTGGTTTCGGATTTAGATAAATAAAATCTTTTTTACCTGCCTGACCACTTGGATAAAACAAAATACTAAAAAGTGGAGGCGGCAACTTGCCGCAAAAAGCTTGAACAAAACTTTTATCTTTGGGTTGTCGAACTCACATTAAATTATAAAACTCCTGTTGAATAAAACAAAACAGGCTATACAGAATTTAATCTGCATAGCCTGTTTTTAATGAGTATTAGAAAGGTTTATCTTTATTCTTATTCAAAGCTCCATGAATCAACTTCCATTTCATCGCTGAATACGAAGTATATATCCTTAATGCCTGAAAGACCGCTTACTGTGCCTGAAACCTCCTGGAATGAGCCGCCTGTTGCAGGAACTTCAATGTATCCCACAGCAGCACCTGTTTCGCTGCCTGTACAAATCTTGATTGCACCGCCCTTTGATGATGAAACCTTCATTGTAACCTTTGAAGCACCCTTGGAGAATTCAACATTCTTTACGCCAAACCAGTCGCCCTTCTGAATGTCAGTAACGATTGTATCGCCTACACCTCTTGTGTTAAGACCACCCTGTCTGTAAATCGTAGAAGCTCTTACTTTTTCATATGGATTAAGTGTACCGACAGGTTCAACGCCTTTCATTGTACCGGTTGCTGAGAACATACCATTTGATAAGCTGCAGCTGTCAATATGGCATGAACGATAGTTACCGCCAAGGTCAAGATTGCCATTGCTGTCATAAGCCTTAATATCCATAGCTCTTGACTGATTACGGCTGTGATAAAGCATATAGTATTTACCCTTGAATTCGACTATTGAATGGTGATTGTTTCCACCGCCGTCAAGTGAATATTCAGCCGGATTCTTGAATGCAATACCCTTATATGTAAATGGACCGAGAGGACTTGTTGAAGTCATAACACCAATCTGAGCATTGCCAAAACCATATGGATTTCCGCCTGTACTCCAGTTTGTGCAGTATGAATAGTAATATGTATTGCCAACCTTGAGTATGCTTGAATCTTCAAAGAGATATGGCGGATTTATTCTTGCTGGAGAACCATCAAGGCTTATCATGTCAGCACCAAGCTTAACAGCTCTTGCTGTACCGGGGTCTGCTGCCTTTCCGGACGGAACACCGCCGCCGCAGTAAAGGTATCCTGTACCATCATCATCAACGAGAACTGCAGGGTCAAAGAGCCATTCAACATCACCATAACCATTTGTACCCTTGTTAATGAGTGCATGACCAAGCGGGTCAGTATATGGACCTTCAGGTGAATCAGCAGTTACAACACCGATACCGCCTGCACTGTCAGCGAAGTAAAGGAAGAATTTGTCCTTGCCATTAATTGTTTTCCATGCAGCATCAGGAGCCCAAGCATATGAAGCCCATGCACAAACACCGTTCGTAGTTCTGCTGTTTTTACCTGCAATCGGAAGCGGACCATGGTCTGTCCAGTTTACAAGGTCTGCTGTTGAGAAGCAGTTAATAGTGCCTGAATTGTATGTGTTAGGCTGAATTGAACCATCTGCTCTGTATTCAACAGCATCATTTGTAGTAAATACATAGAGTCTGTCCTTATAAACCATAAATCCAGGGTCAGCACCGAAACGCTGTGTCCAGCAAACATTATTTTCACCGAGTTTCTTATATGACAAAGACGGTTGTATAGTTGCAAAGAGTGATTCCATAGCAGCTGTGTCAATAACCTTTTCAGCAACAGGGAACTTATCAATTTTTCCGAGGACATATTCCTTGAGAAGCTTAATATCCTCAGCATCAACAACGCCGCTCTGGTCAACATCGGCAGCCTTTTCAGCTGATGAGTCAAAGCCTTTCATATAACCATGCTTAATAGCTGAAACATCAAGAGCATCAATTGTTCCGCTGAAATCAACATCACCTCTGATAACCTGTTTTGCTTCACCCGCACCGATTATTGTAGTACCGGCAACAGCTCCGATTGCTTCATCAATGTAGAAATTATTTGTTGTTTCAGCAGTTTCTACATAAATCTGGA
>JBJEQS010000026.1:0-18349 GCA_051881875.1 Oscillospiraceae bacterium | reverse complement strand
GATAAAGCAAGAAACTTTGTATTATTCTTGACAATAGCATTCAGAACTTCTTCCCCAAGGGAAGTAGTTGTACCTTCATGTGCTTCATCGACTATGACAAAATCCCATTTTGTATTAAATACAGCAGTATTTTTATCAAAATTACCACCAACTAAATCAGAACCTCTTAAGTCCTGCATTGAGGCGAAATAAACGAATTTCTTCCCACTATTTAAAAGTATATCAATTGTATTACCATTATTCTTTGAACCGTAAAGGTAATCATGCTCATTATAGAATATTTTACCAAAATCTTCGTACCAACCACTATCCACGACAGGTCTGTGAGTGATGATAATTGTTTTCTCAAATTTACTTTGTCTAACTACTTCTAATGCACTGAGCGTTTTACCAAATCTCATCTTAGCATTCCAAAGCATACGATTTCCGGTTTTAAATTCCTTAAGTGTTAATTTTATTGCGTCAAGCTGTTCTGGTCTAAAAATAATAGGGACATATTGTTCTCCGGTTTCAGATGGGTGAAGAGCCGGCTGACTTTTCTTTACAGCTTCAATTGCTTTTTTTGCAGTTTCAAGGTCAACCTTGAACCATTCACGACTTGTACTATCTTTAATTTTATATTTTGGAATACGAGAATTTAAAAGAACAGCATGAACATCGTGGTCACGGAATGCAACTAAAGTACCTTTTTTTATATCAGTACGTATAGCAAGTTCGGTATGTAGTAACTCATAAGAAACAGCTGCAGTATTTGTATACTGGTCAATTCTCTTTTTTGCTGCAGCATTGAGAAACTTACAATTTGGAGACAACTTATCAATTGTTTCATCACACTTTAAAGTTGCATCTCCAATTTTAAGCAGTCCTTTGTGTGCTTCATCATTAATTCTAAAAATATATATAAGTTTGTAGGAGAAAGCATTTACAAATCTCTCACTCATATCAAATTCACCTCTGTTTTATCAATGACTTAAATTCAACGTAACATTTATTTGTCCAATCTCTAATAATACATGGTACAGAATCTTTAAGAACAGGTTCTTTTTCATCTTCAAAATCAAATAATGCTAACTGTTGGTATTCTTCTTCATGCTCTATTTCACTATACGGTGCAGTGTATGTAAGGCCATCCATCTGCCATATATTCCATGAAATAATATATGCAATTTGCCATAATTCGTTAGGAATAGGTTCTCTATTGAATTTATAAAGCATATTATCAATAAAAGTATAAAGTAGATTTTCACGTGCAAGAAGCAGGTTATCTCCTTGATACTCGTAAGCATAAATACTCTGATATGCTTTTTTAACCCATATCATCCAATCCTGCTCATTATCTGTATTTTCATTAACTATACGAAGTTTTCGGTCAAGCAATCCTATTCTGTTATTTACATCTGTTATGATTTTTCCTGTAACTGTATCATATCGACTTACAAGATATGGTGCTTCACCACAAGTTATTTCCATGCGTTTCGCTCTTACATAATCTTGCCAAGTCTTTTTAGCTTTTCCAGGAAATACAATTTTACCCTTATGAGATTTCCATTTTTTATCGTATGTGGCATTAAAAACATCTGGTCGACCAAACCATTGTTCATCAACTAAATTATTTTGTTTATTGCAAACCCATGAAGGTGTAAACACCTCAGCTTTATCACGGGTTCTATTATTCTGTTCAACTTTTGCCTTAGTTACACGAGGGCGAATGGTAGCAGCAAATGCACCGGTTATTAAATCTGGGGTAATTTCACATTCTGGTGAATATAAATCCCCATACTGTTCCATGTAGTCGCTGGTTGCCCACACAATATGCTTTTTAGTTGAACGATCTATTAAAAGCAAATCGAGTAGATTTTTACCAATATGCTGAATAAAATCTTCATTTATATCAATAACCATATAATAAACTCCCAGATGATACATTTAGTTTATTATACCACATTTATACTAAAAAATCAACCTGTTTTTATAGAAAATTTTATTTTATACTCAATGCTACAACAAAACTAACATAAGATGTTGAATAGAACTTTCATAAGACAAGGAAAGATCTTGAAAGTATATTGGCGTATGACAAAAAGGTTTGACGCTGTCAAGTAAGATTTATATCAGCAGATGTGTTTGGTTTGCTGTAGCGTTGAGTATATATAACGTAAATTTATGATGCTATAAAAAGCAAAGCTGATACTATCCTAATATTATATCAGCTTTGTTTTTTTATGCCCTACATATTTTAAGTTTCATCAGTAGAATTCCATTCACGACCAAACAAAGCACCCTTATCAGAAGAAAGTTTAAGGATTGTAGACTTTTCCATGATTTGTTGTGCGGTTTGAGAATATGATGTCATTTTATCTAAAGCAATAAATATCTGCTTGTCTGAATTACTATATATTTCAAGTATTTTTTCAATTGCGTAGTCTTCTATTTGTTTAAGTAAAACAGAATCATGAGCTATTACAGGCAATTTGGTTAAAGATAATAATGCAAGATCAAAGACAACAAGACCCCTGTATTCAGTACCTGTTCCACCGTCTTTGGGGGTGGAAAAGCTATATTTTTTTGAATTATCAATATGAAGGATAGGAGATGTTTTTTGTTTATTGTAAATTAATGTATTGATTTTGCTCATTTCTTCATTTATTTTTTGCTGCATCGTAGCTAATTGAGACATAATAAGATTATTTAACACTTTTTCATATTCTTTTGCTGTCTGTGCCAGTTGTTTTTCTGTATTAAAATTATCATTTGCTTGTTGTAAATGTTTCAACTCTTTACTAATTGAGGCATACTCTTCTAAAACAGCTTTTGAGAGAGTAGTTACTTTTGTTATTTGAGAAATATCTTCTTCAACCTTTTTTATTTCCTCATCAATTATACTAAGTGTAACTTTAAGATGTTCAATAGTGTCTGTAAATTCGGTTTTTAATATTCCTGATAATTTTTTGTGAAATTCCTCAATAGCTTCAATACGTCTCATATCTACATTTGGGAAGAATGTTTCTAATTCTACATAATTATGCTTAAAAGTTTTATTTCCCAATTCGTAATCGGCTTGAATAGCTTTTATTTGTGAAGTTGTTTTTCTTCTTTGTCGTTTAAGTTCTTTTAATTTTTGTTGCAATTCATCAAATTTGTCAGCTTGAAAAGTATCTATTTCAAGTACGCCAGAAGCAGTTTTTTCAGCTATTTCATCTGATTTTGTTATAAGTTCATCAATGCGTTTACAATTATTTTTAAATTCGGTTTGATTTTTTACAGAAGGAATATATGAAAATGATTTTGCATTTTTAAATGCTGTATGTTTCTCTCTTGCTTCTTTTGTAATTTTAGATTGTGCTTCAACATCTGCATAAAGATTTGTTAGTTTTAGAAGTCCTAAAATACCATCTGACATTTTTTCTTTCTTTGCTTGCTGAAGGGGAAATTCTACATCAAGAGTATTACGTTTATAAATTCTCATGCATCTGCCAACTGCATTTCGGAATGTCAATCCCTCCAAGGACATGTCATATTGTTCCTGGAGAAACTTGCAATATTGTTCAAGAGTCATAGTTTCATTTTCAAGAGGAGTATAGTTTGAATCACATCGTTGAACATATTTAAAATCTACATTTGAGCGAGAAAAATAATAAATTATGCCATTAAACTTAAATGCAAAACAAATTTTATGTTCTCCAATTTCTGTTTGTACTTCTGTTAATTTTTCAACATAATCAGTTCCACCAAAAATAAAATCAATTATCATCAAAAATGTGGATTTTCCTATTGAATTTGAGCCAACATCAGTTCCCATTACAATATTTAATCCCTTATGTAATGAAATTCGTCCCCGTGGTTTGCCGTTTTTCTCAAATTTATCACACATGACTTCTATCAACATAACGAAGTACATTCCTTTCTTCAATTAAGTCTATAATGTTTAAAGCATACAGGCAATCAAGTGCTTCTAAAAATTCACCCACATCTTCAAATTTTGATTTAACTTTTTTATATAATTCAATAGGTTCTGTTTCATTTTCTTTGAGCAGTGAGAGAATGATGGGGAATTTTGCTAAGATGCTATCTTTATATGGGGTTACTTTACTTGGAAATCTCATCGAATACCTCGCAATTCTGTATAAAATATGCTACTACTATATGACAAGCACGAATATTTTTATCTCCTACACCAGATTTGTTTTTTATCCAATCAGCAAGTTCATTTACTATTTCTTCTTGTGAAAGAGAACTTTTACTTAATTTTTGATAAGCTACGGAAATTTCGGAAGCAATTAAATTGAAATTACCAGTACCATCTCTTTCCATTGATGAAAAAATATTTTCAATATAGTGGTAATATCGAAGTACTCGTGTCATCTCATCATTAAGAAGTAAAGAATTTTCCGGAAGAATTTTTTGATCTAAACGCAAAGCTTCCAATGGAAGTTCTTCAAGTTTTGCGTTTTGTGGAATATTTGCAAGTCCAACAAGTACACTCTTAATTTCATCATCCAACGAAGCATCATTGATATCAATTCTACAAGCATGAAGGGTTGAAGTTTGTCTTTTTAGTTTTGTAAGTTTATCATATAATTCTTTTGTTGGTTCGATTATGTATTCTTCTGCATGGTCTCTACATAATGCAATTAAATTTATTGGTGCATCTATTTTAATTGGTCTATCTGTTCCTAAATCAATATCTTTTCTATTATCAGGAAATATTTGCACAATATCGTACTTTTTGATAGTTGAATTTTTAATCTGTTCAATTAGTTGCTTATGACAAATTGGACACCGAAAATCCACCTCAGCAAGTAATGGAATATCATCACGGTCTACTGATTTTCCTATTATTCGATTTTCCCTATTAATAACATAAAGTAAGAAATTTGCTAAAAACTCTATTTCATTTTCAGCATCAAGCCATTTTATATATTTTGCCTTGTTTCGCCTTGCCATTTGAGAATCATTTTTGATAGCATTTAATATTGATTCATACATATCATCAGATACTATAGGATTTAGTAATGGTGTAATTTTTTCTTGAAAATGAGAAATAGCAAGAGAAATAATTTCATTTGATGAACAAGCATCTTTGATTGCTTTAGGTACATTAACTTTTCTCTTAAGTAAATTACTTGTTAATGGAGCATCTATACATATTGGCTCCCCTTTTTTATCTGTAACTCCTTGAAGATGTGTAATCCATTCTAATAAGAGTGTAACTGTCGATAAATCGTCATTTGGTGGTTGTAAAGCTTTTTGAATGCATTTTGCATAATCAGAAAAACATACTTCTATCATGCTGACCGGTTCCTCTCATCTCAAATTTACTCCAAATTTACTCCAAAATTACTATAACTACTTTTTTATCTGTATATGTTATGATGCAAGTATCAGATAACAAAATCATTGTGAAATGATATGTACCTGGAAAATTTACTAATTGAATAATTATATTATATCACTAAATTTGTAAAAAAGCAATGAAAAAAGAACATTTTATCATAAAATTTGAGTGGAGGATAAAAATGACAATCATTGAAAGAAAACTTAAGGAATCTCAAGCAGCAACACTCAAAAGTTACATTGACAGAGATTATAAGTCAGAAGTTAGCCAATCTGTATTTGACCGATACGGCGATAGCATTAATCATGTGAGTTCATGGGAACTTGAAGCCATGTTGGATGACCTTATTTCAATCGCAAACGACCATTAACAAAAATCTCTTAATAAAAAGAAAGTTCGCCACTACATCGAGTAGCTAACGCAAGTTGCTAAGTTGTATTATGTTTCTTGAGCAGCAAAAAACTTGACTTTTATGTTTCAGAGAAGTAAATTTTCTTCACTTTTTTAAAATAGCCAAACTTTTCTTTACAATAAGCCTTGTTTTCCAGCATAATAAACAAATTTCATGCGTAATTTAATACTTTTTACAGAGTTGAAAAAGAATTTACAGAGTTATAAAAAAAGAACAGAGTTATTTTAAAGAGTTGCACCGTTATATAGTAGAGGATTAATTTTAATATGTTCTGAATAATACATTTTAAAAAAATTTTATTAACCCGCTTGATTTTTTATTCTTGAAATTATCAATAAAGTTTCAGGATAAACTGTCCTTTCAAAAGGAAGTGTGTACTTAAAAATTGTCCCAAGCAAGACACTAAACTGCTGACTGTCATATACGGCATCGAGTAGCTAACGATGGCTCAGACGGGTGTGACAGTAACAATAAAATATGAGGCTGCCTTATGAGCGGGTGGCTGCAATCCGGAACGGAGAAGTTCGTCTGGAATGCGGTCTGGTTCATTATGCCCATTTGCAGTCTGCAATTCCTCCGTTCCTCAAAAATGGAGGAATTTTTATGTCAAAAATTTATATCAAGTCAATCAATCGCTGGGTGGAGACAACAAAGAAAGAACATGACAACTATTACAGAAGTATCAATACATATCGTCGCACACAGCAGAATCATGGCAATTGCACTTGTCCGCATCAAAAATACTACTATTGTGATATGGATTGCTATAACTGCAAGTATCACGTTTCAGATGATGCTGATTCTCTTGAACGTATGTTTGAAGATGCTGATGGAAATGAAAGCCGTCTGCTTGATACGATTCAAGATGAAAACAGTAATACAGAAACAATTGTTGAGGACAAGCTCATTTTAGATATTCTTTTAAAAAGACTGGATGAGCTTATGCCGGAAGCAAGAAAAATTGGAGAAATGCGTATGATGGGTTTAAATGATACAGAAATTTCTAAGGAGATGGAAATGCCCAGAACTACAATGCTTTCACGATTGAATAAGATTAAAAAAATGCTTGGAGAAGAATTTCCGGATTTTTTTGAAAATATTTCGTCAAAATGATTTTTACTTTCCATTAGATAAATGAAAGGAGGTAAAAAACCTATGACAAAACATCAAATTGAACTCATTGAGGTACTTTTGGCAATCAGCATTGTTTCAAAACGCCTCGCAACAAATATGGTAAAGGAGGCAGAAGAAAATGAGTCGCATAAAACTTCTTCTGGATGTAGTACAGGACATCCGCAGTCTTGGAGACAGTCTCGAAGCACTTGTACAGGCTATGACTGCAGATGAAATCGGCAGTCTTGATGACTATGAAGTAATCTATGACCCTGAAAAAGACAAGTTACCGGAAGATACACATTCACCACAGGAAACAGCAGTTCCAACAGTTGACCGTACAGCAGTAAGAGCGCAACTTTCCATACTTACACGAAATGGCTGTTCAGATGCTGTAAAGGAATTGCTCCGAAATCATGGAGCTGAACGTCTTTCGGCAATACCGGATGAAGAACTTCCTGCATTGATGAAGGAGGCAGAAACAATTGGCAAATAATATACGCAAACACGCATTGCTTTCTGCTTCTTCCGGCTACCGATGGATATCTTGTACACCATCGGCAAAGCTGAATTCAGAACTTCCGGATGTTACAACAGACTATGCCCGTGAAGGTACTTGTGCTCATGAACTTGCTGAATACAAGGTTAATAAACTGCTTGGCATTGAAACTGATAACCCAAGAGAAAAGCTTGATTTCTATGACAGCGAAATGGAAGAATGTACTGATAACTATGTACAGTATATTTCTGAAGAAATGGCTAAATACACTGAATCGGTTGTTATATTGGAACAGTGTCTTGATTTCAGCAGGTATGTTCCTGATGGTTTCGGAACTTGTGACTGTGTGATTATTGCTGATAATGTACTTACTGTAATTGATTTGAAATATGGTAAGGGCGTGGAAGTTAGTGCAGACCATAATACGCAGATGATGATGTATGCTATTGGAGCATTGGAGCTGTTTGAACCGCTTTATGACATTACTGAAATCAAGATGGTGATTTTTCAGCCAAGACTGGAGAATATCAGCGAGTTTCAAATGTCCGTTTCAGAACTTATGGATTGGGCTTTAAATATACTTAAACCGACAGCGGAACTTGCTTCAAAAGGTGAAGGAGATTTCAAAGCCGGAAAACATTGTAAGTTCTGTAAGGTCAGAGCGACTTGTCGTAAACGTGCTGAATACAGCCTGACACTTGCACAGTATGATTTTGCTGTTCCCGATATGCTGGAAGATACTGAAATAGAGATGATTCTTGAAAAGGCTGACCAGCTCAAAGCCTGGGTAGATGATGTCAAGGAATATGCTCTGACACAGGCAATCTCAGGAAAACAGTGGAATGGCTATAAAGTTGTTGCAGGAACATCACGCAGACAGTACATTGATGAAACAAAAGTTGCAGAGGCAGTAAAATCTGTCGGCAAAAATCCGTATGGTGAACCTAAAGTAATCGGTATCACCGAAATGACAAAATTGCTCGGCGGCAGTAAGAAGTTTACTGAAATACTCGGTAAACTGGTACATAAGCCGCAGGGCAAACCAACACTCGTACCAATATCGGACAAGCGTCCGGCTTGGAATACAGCTAATGAAGATTTTAAGGAGGCCTAAACTATAGCAAAGATGATTAACCTGACAAAAGTAGTTACAGGATTATGCAGATTCAGTTATGCAAATCTCTGGGAACCTAAGGCAATGGATGAAAACAGCAAGGCTAAGTACAGTGTTTCTCTTATCATTCCTAAAAGTGATACAGTTACAATTGAAAAGATTCGTGCAGCAATTCAGGCAGCATATGATGAAGGCAAGGGAAAACTCGGAAACGGAAAGTCTGTACCTTCGCTTAAGGCAATTAAGACACCTCTCCGTGATGGTGACCTTGAACGTCCTGATGATGAAGCATACGCAAACAGCTATTTTGTAAATGCTAACTCTATTATTGCACCAGGCATTGTAGATGCTGACCGTCAGCCAATTCTCGACCACAGTGAAGTTTACAGCGGTATTTACGGCAGAGCCTCCATCAATTTCTATGCCTACAATGCAAAGGCATCAAAGGGCATTGCCTGTGGACTTCAGAATGTTCAGAAAATTCGTGATGGAGAACCTCTCGGCGGTCACAGCCGTGCTGAAGATGACTTCAATGACGATTTCAACGATGATTTTCTTGACTGATAATACATGAATAGCTGGGCGGGCAGTTAGGCTTAATGCTTGGGTGGGATATAAGAAAGGATTGATATACAATGACTGAACTTATTGAAGTAAATTATGATAACCCTGAAAAACCTATGGTTTCAGGACGTAAACTACATAAAGCACTTGGAATCAAGACAGCATATAAGGATTGGTTTCCAAGAATGTGCGAGTACGGATTTGAAGAAAATAAAGACTATTCAGTAACGCTCATTTTTGAGCATAACTCAAATGGCGGCAAGCAGAATTACAAAGACCACATGATTACCATTCCGATGGCAAAGGAACTCTGTATGATTCAGCGTACTGACATTGGCAGACAGTTCCGCCAGTATTTCATCTCTGTTGAAGAGGCTTGGAACAGTCCTGAAATGGTAATGCAGAGAGCGTTAGCAATTGCAAATGAACGTGTAAAAACACTTCAGCTTTCAGTTTCACAGCTTACAGTTGATAATCAGATTATGAAGCCAAAGGCTGAATACTTTGATGAGCTTGTTGACAGAAAATTACTTACCAACTTTCGTGATACTGCAAAGGAACTCCACATCGGACAGAAAGAGTTTATCCAGTTTTTAATTGACCATAAGTACATCTATCGCGACAAAAAAAGTAAATTAAAACCATATATGCCTTATGTTGAAGACGGTCTTTTTGAACTTAAGGAATTTACAAACACTAAAACAGGTTTTACAGATACTCAGACATTAGTTACACCGAAAGGCAAAGAAACATTCAGATTGCTTTTTATCTGATGAAAAAATCCCGCCATTTATGACGGGATAAAATCAAGTGTGTGAAAGGGTATCATTTTTTGTAAGCAGATAAACACAATATTGATTCATGCTGATGCCTTCTTCTTTTGCGTGGATTGCCAATGCATGATGCAGAGATTTTGGAATACGAAGTTTGAACTGTCCCGAATAATCATCAAGATTTACAGGTTCGGGAATTTCAATTCCCTCCTCGATTGCAGCAGCAATCCATTCTTTTTTCGCTTCTTCTCCGTTGACAACTGCCTGTTCCAAGGTATCGGCACAAGTCAGACAGCCCGGCAATTCCGGAAATGATACAACATATCCGCTTTCCTCTGTATCAGGTACGATTTCCATTCGATATGGCAATTTCATATATGCATTGAGTGTTTTCATCGTGGTCACTCCTCTCCGTTTTCAATAACTTCTTTGACCATCTGGACGTATACTTTTTTGATTGGTTCATGTTTTGGAATGGTAATGGGCATTTTACCCGGCTTTCTGAATGTATAGTGGCTGCTGCCGCCTTTTGGCGAGCACATGGTATAACCATAACTTTCAAGAACTTTTCGCAGTTCATCAAAACGCATATCTTTTGATAAAGAAGTGATGCGTTCTAACAGCTTATCGAACTTAGACATAGGATTCCTCCTTACTAAGTATATTATACCACGACACCATATATGGTGTCAAGAAAAAATAAAAAGAAAGGAGATTTTTATGATAACAATTGACATTGAAACAAAAAGTGATAAAGACATAACCAAATGCGGTGTGTATTCTTATGCGGATTCGTCTGCTTTTGATATTCTTCTGTTTGCATATTCCATAGATGGACGGCCTGTTAAGGTAATTGATACAGCGAATGGTGAAAAGATACCTGCTGAAATTCTGAAAATGCTTTCTGATGAAAATGTAATAAAGAGAGCTTTTAACGTAAATTTTGAAAGGGTATGCCTGTCACGTTATCTTCAAAATAATTATCCGCAGTACTTTCAGAGTTACAGCATTAATGAAGATACTGTCGGTGACTATATGAATCCGGAAGGCTGGCAATGCACCATGATTCACAGCCGTACCCTGGGACTTCCTTCTTCCCTTGCAGAGGTCGGCACGGTTCTTGAAATAGAGCAGCAGAAGATGACAGAGGGCAAGGCTCTCATCAAATTTTTTTGTGTGCCTTATGACACAGTTGATGGTGTTCCGCAGTTTCATAATCCGTCCGATTATCCTGAAAAATGGGAAATATTCAAGACGTACAACAAACGTGATGTTGAAGCTGAAATGGAAATTGACAGGAAACTCAGCCGCTTTCCTGTTCCCGATTTTCTGTGGGAGGAATTTTACCTTGACCAGGAGATAAACGACCGTGGAATTCTCGTTGATATGGAACTCGCTGACGCAGCCATTACGCTTGATGAGCAGTCAAAGACAAAGCTGATTTCTGAAATGCAAAGAATAACTGGAGTTGAAAATCCAAACTCTGTATACCAGTTGCTTGACTGGCTTGAAAAACAGGGTTACAAGTCTGATTCACTTGGAAAGGCACAGGTTAAGGAACTCATCAGAAATGCCAAAGAGCCTGTCAGGTCAGTGCTTGAAATGAGGCTGCAGCTGTCAAAATCATCGGTCAAAAAATATACGGCTATGCAGAATACAGCCTGTTCCGACAATCGTGCAAGAGGAATGTTCAGCTTTTATGGTGCATCAAGAACAGGTCGCTGGGCTGGAAGAAACATACAGCTTCAGAATCTGCCACAGAATCATATTCCAGATTTGACAGAAGCAAGAGAACTTGTAAAGAATGGTTCATTTGATGATATTCAGATGCTGTATGATGATGTGCCGGATACGCTTTCACAGCTTATCCGTACAGCTTTTATTCCAAGACCAAATATGAAATTTATAGTTGCTGACTTTTCTGCTATTGAGGCTCGTGTCATTGCATGGCTTGCAGGTGAAGAATGGCGAATTAAGGCATTTGAAAACGGTGAGGACATTTACTGTGCATCAGCATCAAAGATGTTTGGTGTTCCTGTTGTAAAGCATGGCGAAAACGCACATCTCAGGCAGAAAGGCAAGGTTGCAGAATTGGCGTGTGGCTATGGCGGTTCTGTCGGAGCCATGAAAGCTATGGGTGCGGATTCTCTCGGTTTATCAGATACTGAACTGAAACAGATAGTAACCGACTGGCGTGAGGCGTCTCCGCATATCACGGATTTATGGTGGTCAGTAGATAAAGCAGTAAAGAAAGCAATTAAGGAAAAGACAACTGCCAATACACACGGACTTACATTTTCCTATGAATCCGGATTCTTGTTTATTGAATTGCCAAGTGGAAGACGGCTTGCCTATGCTAAACCCCGTATCGGCGAGAACCAGTTCGGCGGTGAATCAGTTACATATATGGGAATTAACACTCAGAAGAAATGGGACAGGCTTGAAAGCTATGGTCCGAAATTCGTTGAAAATATTGTCCAGGCTATTGCAAGGGATTTGCTGATGTATTCCATGCAGACGTTATCCCACTGCTTTATTGTCGGACACGTCCACGATGAAATGATTATTGAAGCCGACCGAAGAATGTCGGTTGAATCTGTATGTCAGCAGATGGCGAAAACGCCGAAATGGGCAGAGGGGCTTATACTCCGTGCTGACGGATACGAGTGCGAATATTACAAAAAAGATTAAGGAGTCAAAGTATGGCAAACAAGTATAACGCAGAGGGCTATTACAGCCCTACAGAATATGAAGCATTTACCAACATTGAAAAGGAAGAAAAAGCCGCCAACTTCCGGCCGATTGTTTACATATGCTCGCCCTACTCCGGCAATGTAAACCATAATATCGAAATGGCTCGTAAGTACAGCCGTTTCGCTGTTGATATGCATTGCCTTCCAATTACACCGCACATTTATTTTACACAGTTTATGGACGATACAATCCCTGAAGAACGTGAAACCGCAATATTTATGAATTTTGTTCTTATGAGCAAGTGTGCTGAAATGTGGGTGTTCGGTGATGTTATCTCAGCAGGTATGCAGGCTGAAATCAACCATGCGAAATGCAAGCACATGAAAATAAGATGCTTTACTGAAGAAATGGAGGAAAAATAATGAAGTTTACAATCTATATCGCTGACTGCACAGGCAATGAAAAAAACACGCTGTATCCGAATCAGAGGGTTATTACCTGTGAGGGCGACCTCAAAAAATCCATAACTGCTGACCATGTGTGTGCGCAGTATAAAAACAATACACGCAGTGATGCAAATTTCATTGTGTCAGACGTTGTTCCCATGGACTGCGACAACGACCACAGCGACAATCCGGATGAATGGATTACACCTGAGTTTTTGGCTGACAATCTGACTGATGTGGCATTTGCGATTACATACAGCCGTCATAATATGCTTCCAAAAGGCAGTAAATCAGCCCGTCCGAGATTTCATGTGTTTTTCCCTACTGCCCCATGTAATGATGCTCATTCCTACAAAGCTGTCAAGACAAAAATATATAAGGAACTGCCGTTTTTTGACGGAAACGCTCTTGATGCCTCACGTTTTCTTTTCGGCTGTCAGAGTGATGTTTACTGGCATGAGGGCAGTCTTTCCATTGAGGACTGGCTCACACTTATGAAGTCAAACCGCAATATTCCGCAGGGACAGCGTAACAGTACCATGTCACGCATTGCAGGAAAACTTGTAAAGCGTTTTGGTGTAACGGATACTGCGTATCAGAAATTTCTTGAAAAGGCTGATGAGTGCGAACCTCCTCTTCCCGATGACGAACTTGAAACCATATGGCATAGTGCCTGTAAATTTGGAAAGAAAATAGCTGCACAGGACGGATATATCTCACCCGAAGAATACGGCAGACATTCGCTTATCCCGGAAGATTTCTCTGATGTTGGCGAGGCACGTACGTTCGTTGACAGCTTTTCCGATGAGGTGGCATTTACAATTGCAACTGACTACCTCCGCTACAACGGAACCTACTGGGAAGAATCAGAACACGCTGTAACACTTGCTATGATAGAACATACCGACATTCAGCTTGCAGAAGCAGAAAAACAGGTTGAAGCAGCACTTGTGAAACTTGAAAGTCTTGGTGTTGCAAGAGATTCCGCCGTTGCCGGCGGTAAAAAATTCAGGGATAATCTTGACGTTGAACAGACTGATGCGTACAAGCAGTATCAGTATTATGTTGCATTCAAAGCCTTTGTAATGAAATACCGCCATATCCGTAGTATGACCAATGCTCTCGATGCGGCAAAACCTCTGGTT
This sequence comes from Oscillospiraceae bacterium, assembly GCA_051881875.1. Lineage (GTDB taxonomy): Bacteria > Bacillota > Clostridia > Oscillospirales > Ruminococcaceae > UBA5884. The sequence goes on along the minus strand of JBJEQS010000026.1, from coordinate 4,254 downwards.
CTCCACAACCCCGAAGCACTCGACAGCAATCCGATGCTGCTTAATACTCCCGGTGGTACTTACTATCTGCCGGAAGGTCTTGACGGCTGGAAACCGACAGACCCGGGTGACCTTATGACAAAGGTAACTGCGGTTGTTCCGAATGATGAAGGAATGGGGCTCTGGGAAGATGCCTTACAGCTTTTCTTCTGCGGTGACCAGAGCCTGATTGACTATGTACAGCTGATATGCGGACTTTGCATTGTCGGCAAGGTGTATATGGAGGCTATGATTATTGCCTATGGTGACGGACGCAACGGCAAAAGTACGTTCTGGAATGTCATTTATAAGGTTCTCGGAAGTTACAGCGGTAATATCTCAGCTGACGCTTTGACGGTAAACTGTAAGCGAAACGTAAAGCCCGAAATGGCAGAACTCAAAGGAAAGCGTATGATTATTGCGGCAGAATTGCAGGAAGGCATGAGGCTGAATACAAGCGTTGTAAAGCAGCTCTGCTCCACTGATCCCATTTTCGCTGAAAAGAAATTCAAGGCTCCATTCAACTTTGAACCCAGTCACACTCTTGTCCTATATACCAATCATCTTCCAAAGGTCGGTGCTTCTGATGACGGTACATGGAGACGACTGATTGTAATACCGTTCAATGCAAAAATCCAGGGTTCTGATGACATTAAAAACTATACGCAGTATCTGGTTGACAACGCCGGTGGTGCTGTACTTTCCTGGCTGATTGAGGGTGCGAGAAAGGTTATCAAGGCAAATTACCAGATAACCAGACCGCAGTGTGTCCTGGATGCTATTGGAGCATATCGTGAGGGCAACGACTGGCTTGGTACTTTCATCAATGAATGCTGTGAGGTGGATAAGTCTTATCAGGAAAAATCGGGAGAACTGTACAGACGCTATCGTGAATACTGCAATGAGAACGGAGAATATGTCCGCAGCACAACTGATTTCTATACTGCACTTGAACAGGCAGGATACAAGAGAAGAAAAATGCATGAAGGCAACTTCATAGTGGGCTTAAGCATCAAATTTGATTTTCTTGATTAAAAAGTATGAAATTTACTTCCGAAAGAACAAATCGACTTCCGATTTGAAAGTGTTACAACCAACGTAAAATAGGAATTGCGGAAGTCATCGAAACTCATATACAGACTTTACGCAGGCGAGAAAAAATATAAATTTTTCTCTCTATATAAGGTTTGTATTTGACTTCCGTAGACCTCCGCAAATTCCTCAAAATAGGAGATTTTATGCGAGAATTATTTATTGAAGAAAAACTCACTAAGGCAGTCAGGCAGAACGGCGGTGTATGCTGGAAGTTCACTTCACCCGGAACCGCAGGAGTTCCCGACCGCATCATATTGATGCCAAAGGGCAGGTTTGCTTTTGTGGAAGTGAAGGCTCCGGGAGAAAAACCAAGACCTCTGCAGCTGTCAAGGCATAAACTTTTAAGGCGGTTAAGTTTTAGAGTTTATGTGCTGGATAATATTGATGACATCGAAAAAATTATATCGGAGGTGATGACAAATGAAGCTTCATGATTATCAGGAATATGCAGTCAAATTTATTGAAGAACACCCTGTATCAGCGCTTTTGTTGGATATGGGTTTAGGCAAGACGATTACAACTCTTACGGCTATCAACAATCTGATGTTTGATATGTTTGAAGTCAGAAAGGTTCTTATCATCGCACCTCTCAGAGTTGCCCGTGATACATGGCCGGCTGAAATCGAAAAGTGGGAGCATCTGAAACATTTACGTTACAGCGTGGCTGTTGGCAATGCAGAAGAACGCATTGCAGCACTGAACACCGATGCAGATATTTACATAATCAACCGTGAAAATGTTGACTGGCTTGTCAGCAACACAAAGTTTGACTTTGATATGATTGTCATTGATGAGCTAAGTTCTTTCAAGAATCACCAAACCAAACGTTTCAAGGCATTGATGCAGGTCAGACCAAAGGTGAAAAGAATAGTAGGTCTGACAGGTACACCCGCCAGTAACGGACTTATGGATTTATTTGCAGAGTTCAAATTGCTGGATATGGGAGAACGTCTCGGCAGATTCATCGGGCAGTACAGAAACGAATACTTCAAACCCGATAAGCAGAACGGTTATATTGTGTATTCCTACAAGCCTCTCCCCGATGCAGAAGAAAGGATATACGAGAAAATATCCGACATCACAGTTTCCATGAAAGCAGTCGACCATTTGAAAATGCCTGAACTGATTTCAAACGAATACATCGTGAAGATGTCAGAAATTGAAAAGGAAAAATACAAGGAACTGAAAGACGAGTTAATCCTTGAAGTTCAGGATACAGAAATTACTGCGGCAAATGCGGCGGCACTCAGCAACAAGCTGTGTCAGATGTCAAATGGTGCAATTTACGATGACAGCGGTGAAATCATTCCGATACATAACCGAAAGCTTGACGCACTTGAAGATATTATCGAATCGGCAAACGGAAAACCTGTTCTGGTAGCATACTGGTTCAAGCATGACAGAACGAGAATTGCTGAAAGGCTTAATAAACTGGGAATTGTGTACCAGGAAATCAAATCAGCCGAAAGCATTAAAAACTGGAACAGTGGAAAGCTACCAGTTGCATTGATACACCCGGCATCAGCAGGACATGGACTTAATCTGCAATCCGGCGGTAACTTTCTTGTATGGTTTGGACTTACATGGAGCCTGGAACTTTATCAGCAGACAAATGCAAGATTGTGGAGACAGGGACAGCAATCCGAAACCGTAATCATACAGCATATCGTTACAAAAGGAACTGTTGATGAAAGGATTCTGAAAGCACTAAAGGAAAAAGATGAAACGCAATCAGCCTTGATGACAGCGGTCAGGGCAGAAATGGAGGGTTAAAAATGACAGCAAAAGAATACATGGAACAGGCACGTTATCTGGATATGCAGATAAATTCCAAAATAGAACAGGTCAGAACATTGAATGAACTTGCAACAAAGGTCACAACTGTTTACAGTGATATGCCCCATAGTCCAAACAGAAATACCGGGAGAATGGAAGAAACCATAGCCAAGATTATCGACCTTGAAAGTGAAATTGACAGGGATATTGATGCATTGGTGGATTTGAAACAAGAGGTTAAAACAGCAATAAGTAAGGTTGAAGATGAAAAATACAGAGTACTTCTTGAATTACGATACATAAATCAAAAATCCTGGGAAGAAATAGCCAATCAGCTTGGGTACGATTTGCGTTATACACATAAAATTCATGGACGTGCATTACAAAAAATTACTGTTCCAGAAAAAAGACACTAAAAGACATTGAAAGACACTAAGGAAATGTGCTATCATTATAATCAAGAAAAAAGGATGTGAGAGAATGCCTCGAAAAGCATTGAAACCTTGCAAGCACCCCGGTTGCCCCAATCTTACAGATGAACTGTACTGTGGGATACACAAACAACCTGACAGACCGTCAGCATCAAAACGTGGCTACAACAGCAAATGGAGAAAGCTGAGCAAGGCATATCTCCGCAAACATCCTTTGTGTGTACGTTGTAAGGCTGACGGCAGATTCGTGACTGCAACTGTTGTTGACCACATCATTCCGCATCGTGGTGATGATACACTCATGTGGAGTCAGGACAACTGGCAGGCACTTTGCAAACCCTGTCACGATAAGAAAACATGGACGGAGGACAAGAACCCTGTTTATAAATACTGATACAAGCATGAGTTTTTAAAGTATACTTAAAAAACTCTTGATTAATTAACTCTTTTTGTGGTATACTTATAACGAGGTGATTGTATGGTTGAACGTAAGCAATACATGGAAAAGCTCAGAAAACTACAAAATCAGCAGATTATTAAGGTTGTCACCGGTGTTCGCAGATGCGGTAAATCTACACTTCTTAAACAATTTCAGCATTTTCTTATGGAATCAGGTGTAGATGCTGAGCAGATAATTGATATTAATTTTGAAGCTGTGGAAAACGAACATCTTCTGGACTACCATGCTTTGCATGATTATGTAACACAGTGTCTTATTTCAGGAAAGATGACATATATTTTCCTTGATGAAATACAGGCAGTTCCGGATTTTCAGAAAGCTGTAGACTCCCTGTTTATCCGTGAAAACACAGATATCTATATAACTGGCTCTAATGCTCATCTGCTTTCCGGTGAGCTGGCTACACTTCTTTCCGGCAGATATATTGAAATTCCAATGCTCCCATTATCATTTGCGGAGTATCTTGAATTATCC
>JBJEQS010000025.1:0-4217 GCA_051881875.1 Oscillospiraceae bacterium | reverse complement strand
ATTTCAATATTAATAAAAGCAACGAAAATGCCGGCGGCGGCTCGCCGCAAGTTTTTGCCCGGCTTTTTTCAAAAAGCTGGTATTTCGCACACAAACCGCTTTTAAGCATAAAATATCATTGTAAAAGATATTTTAAGGCGGTGTTGATATGCAGAAACTTATAATAAAGGGAGGCAGTTCATTAAGCGGTGAAGTAAATCTTCAGGGTGCAAAAAACAGCTCACTGCCTGTCCTTGCAGGAGCATTTCTGGCAGAGGGCAAATCGGTTATAACGAATTGTCCTAAGCTAAGCGATGTATATTCAGCCTGTCGGATACTGACACATCTGGGCTGCTGCTGCGATATAAAGGAAAATACAGTCACAGTAAAAAGCGGAAAATACAGTTCGTGCGAGATACCTGATGAGCTTATGAGGGAAATGCGTTCATCAATAGTATTCTTAGGAGCAGTATTAGGGCGTTTCGGAGAATGCAGGCTTTCAATGCCGGGCGGCTGTCAGTTAGGTCCAAGACCGATTGATATGCATTTGTCTTCACTGGAAAAAATGGGCGTGACAATCAGCGAAAAATATGGTATGATTGAATGTAAGGCTGAAAATGGTCTTAAAGGTGCAAGAATAACATTGCAGTTTCCGTCAGTGGGAGCAACAGAGAATATCATTCTTGCAGGAGTGCTTGCAGACGGTGAAACAGAAATCCGCAATGCAGGCAGAGAACCTGAGATAAAAGACCTTGCGGATTATCTTGTGAAATGCGGAGCAAGGATAAAGGGTGCAGGAGAAAGTACAATATATATCGAGGGCGTGGAAAAGCTTGACGGCTGTGAATATGAAATAATGCCTGACAGAATAGCCGCCGCAACATATATGGGAGCAGCAGCATCGGCAGGCGGAGAAATAAAAATCAACAGGATAAAATATCAGGACGTTGATTCATTTACAAATATTTTTGAACAGATGGGGTGCAGAATATATTCATATCGTGATATGATGTATATAAAAGCTCCCGAAAAAATAAAGGCAGTACCAAAGATAAGAACAATGCCTTATCCGGGGTTTCCGACAGATGCACAGGCAATAGTAATGGCAGTTCTTTGCAGAGCGTATGGAACGAGTATATTTGAGGAAAATATATTTGAAAGCCGTTACAAGCACGTTGATGAGCTTCTGAGAATGGGTGCTGATATAAAGGTATCCGGAAAAACGGCGGTTGTCGAGGGAAAAAGAAAGCTTTACGGAGCAAAGGTATCGGCAACGGATTTGCGTGGAGGTGCAGCACTGGTCGTAGCGGCTCTCGGTGCAGAGGGGATAACGGAGATAAGCGATATAAGGCATCTGGACAGAGGATATGATTCAATAGAAAATGTGCTTTCCGCAATTGGTGCGAATATAAAAAGAACCAACTGATTTTTTTGAGGTGCATAAAAAATGAGAGATGTGGTAAAAACAGATATAAAGAGAGTACAGAACAGCAAGCGAAAAAGAAGAAGACAGAGAAATAATTCACTTTATTATCTGTTGGTGGTGCTGCTTGTTCTGGGAGTTGGAATTACATTGTCAATGACGCTGCTTTTTAATATTTCTGAAATAGAAGTGGTCGGACAGTCACAGTATCAGATTGAGGAGGTAATAGCGGCAACGGGTCTTAGCAAGGGAGATAATCTTGTAAAGGCAGATGTCAACGAGGTGCATGACAACATAATGGCAACGCTTATGTATGTTGATGAGGTGAGAGTAAAGAAAAAGTTTCCTGACAAGATGATAATAGAAGTAAAGCCAAGTGTTCCGACTGCAATGCTTGAATTGGAAAGCGGAAAATATCTGCTTATAAGTGAAACAGGAAAAATACTTGAAATACTTGATTCTCCGAACAGGGCAGTACCTGTAATAAAAGGATATGTACCGGAAACCACAACAGAAGGTGTGATTGTAAAAAGTGCTGATGAACTCAGTGACAAGGCACTTAATGAAGTGTGTAAACAGATAACGGGACTGAATCTTTACAGCATGATTGATTTTGATATAACAGATGTGTATGCAATATCTGCAAATTATGAAAACAGAATATCAATAAGACTTGGAAATTCATCAGAGCTTGATTATAAGCTCAGATATGCAATGCAGATACTTACAGAACAGCTTCCCACAACTAAAGAAGGTTATTTGATATTCAGAGCAAATAATCAGTATCAGTATGTATCAAAAGAGGATATGCGTAAACATATTGAGGAAATAGCAGCAGCGTCAGGAATAGCACTGCCGTCTGAAACCGTTGTTCAGACTGTAACTGAATATGAGAATGTATCTGACAGCATATCAGGTGAAACAGACAGCAGTGCATCTGCGAATTCAGAGGAATTTACTGAATAACACATAATACAGATGTTTTCAGTATAATAAAAAGAGAATTATTTTTATTATGTCACAATAAATAAAAAAAATTATACTTTTTTTATCATATGCACTTGCAATTAATTCAGATGTATGATAATATAATATTGTGTATTTTGTTTGATATATGCATCATGGCTTTTTAAGCCAATAGGATTAATATAAATTTAGGAGGAGTTTTAATGACAGGCTTTGTTTTTGAAAATGACGCATTTGACCCGGAGGTAAAGATTAAGGTCATAGGCGTTGGCGGCGGCGGCGGAAACGCTCTTAACTGCATGGTAAATACTTCAGATATTAATGACATTGAATACATAAGCGTAAATACTGATGCCATGGCTCTCAGAAATTCCAAGGCATCTCAGAAAATACAGATTGGTGCAAAACTTACAAAGGGCAGAGGTGCAGGCAATAAACCTGAAATAGGTGAGCGTTCGGCTGAGGAGAATAAAGATGAGATAGCTGCAGCTATTAAAGATGCAGATATGATATTCATTACTGCCGGCATGGGCGGCGGTACCGGTACAGGTGCTGCTCCTATAGTTGCACAGATTGCAAAGGAACTTGATATACTCACAGTTGCTGTTGTAACAAAGCCATTTCTTTTTGAAAGAGAAGCAAAAATGAAACAGGCTGAAAAAGGTATCGAAGAACTCAGAAAATATGTTGATTCACTTATAGTTATTCCTAATGAAAAGCTTCTTGTAGGCCATGAAAAACCGCTTACAATGAAAGAATCATTCGCACTCGCAGACGGTATCCTTATGACAGGTGTAAAAAGCATAGCAGACCTTATCGTTGAAGAAGGCTTTATTAACCTTGACTTTGCCGATGTATGCACAATTATGAAGGGTGCAGGATATGCACATATGGCAATCGGACGTGGCCAGGGCAAGGATAAGGCTACAGAGGCTGCAAAGGCAGTTATTTCAAGTCCTCTGCTTGAAACATCAATTGAGGGTGCTACAAGACTTCTCGTAAATATTGCAATGTCCGGAGATGTACTTGCAGAAGAAGTTGATACTGCTACAAAGATGATTACAGATTCAGCTGCTCCTGATGTTGAATGTATATTCGGTACAGCATTCAAAGATGACCTTGACGATGAAATGATTATTACTGTTATTGCCGCAGGATTTGAAAATAAGGAAAATCTTGTAAAGGTTGACAACGGCAAGCTTGTTGATATATTCGTTGAAGGCAAAGAACCTTCAAAACGTACATCACAGAGCAATGGTCAGCGTCCTGTACAGCAGCCCGTTTCTTCACATAAGACTGACCCGAGAAATGTTCCTCCTGTACCGGTTATGAAAAGACCCGAACCGCAGCCTGAACCACAGCCGGAGATAAAGGAAGAACCTAAGATTATACCGGATACATCACCGGCACCGCAGCCGGCAAAGAAAGCAGCAAGTTCAACTGATTCTGACCTTGATGCTATATTCAGAATTCTTGACAGCAACAGATAATCAATCAGATTAAACTTTTCAGGATAAATAAGCAGACTGTTTCCATAAAGGAAATAGTCTGCTTTTGTTTTATCCAAGCAAGTGGTCATGCAGGTACAAAATGTTATTATAACGTGAGTTCGATGGATTATTTTTTGTAGGGGCGACCACTGGTCGCCCGTTGTGATTTATTGGAAATTTCATCAGGCGGCTTTCAGCCGCCCAAACTTTTTTTAGAAAAAGTTTGACAAAAAAACTTTGCTGAACGAATTAAAAGGCAGGGGCTTCGCCTCCGCACCCCTTGGAGTTTCGCCGTCTGCGGACGGCGACCAAAGGCTCTGCCTTTGGAAACCGCCAGCTTTTTTGAAAAAAAGCTGGAC